>CAZBZX010000068.1:0-1795 GCA_964496465.1 uncultured Bacteroidales bacterium | reverse complement strand
CATATGTGTCCATAAAATCAAGGTTTGTTAAATCCACAATAATATGATCTATTGCCGGATTCACAATTGATCTTAACACTTTAAGCTTAAACTTATTAGCATTCTTCACATTTATTCGTTTAATATTTTTAAACGAAAAAATAGCATTCCTATTTTCAATAACCTTAGTAACCATTTATTTTATATTGAAAAGTATTACAAAATTACATGTTATATTATAATAATAAAAACTTACTTAATTTATATAATATTATATAAAACATTTGCTAAATGGAATGGTTGAGTTAAAGGTGCCAGAAACGTCTGGTGAAAATAACTAAAACAGATAATATTTCTAACCGTCCTAATATCATTAAAAAACTCAAAAAATATTTGCCAAATTCAGGAATCTCAGCAAAATTTCCAAATGGGCCAACCATGCCAAAACCCGGTCCTATTCCACCCATTGTTGTAGCTACACTACTTAAAGCCACATCAAGCGGAAGATTAAGAAAACTCATTACAATTGTACCAATACAAAAAGTTAACAAATAAATTAGTATAAATGAAATAATACTCGACGTTAAACTTTCATCGAGGTTATTCTCATTAAACCTTACTTTTTTAATCATAGTTGGGTGAATAACACTTTTAATACCTAAAATTACCCGTTTAACAAAAATAAGATGTCTAACGACTTTTATCCCCCCACTGGTAGATCCAGCACATCCTCCAACAAACATTAATGCAAATAAAAAGGCAGTAGCCAATTTCGGCCAATAAATATAATCATCTGTTGCAAAACCAGTGCTGGTAATTATTGATACAATTTGAAAGAAAGAATTTCTAAATGCTTTTTCCAGAGGATATCCGGCTTTAAACAAGTAAATTGTAGTTGAAATACCTGCTATTAAAATAATAGTGATAAAATATTTAATTTCCTGGTTTTTAAAGAACTTTCTAAAATTACCTTTCAACAAATGATAATGAGCAGCAAAGCTTATCCCCGATAATGTCATGAAAATAATGATAACATACTGTATATATGGAGAATAAGCCCCAATACTAGCATTTTTTGTTGAAAATCCCCCTGTAGCAATAGTCCCAAAAGAATGGCAAATACTATCGAATAATTGCATCCCACCTAAGGATAATAAAATAATTTCACTAACAGTTAAAAGAATGTAAATAAACCAAAGTCGTTTAGCAGTATCAATAAGTTTTGGTTTGAATTTTTCAAATAGAATTGTCGAAAACTCAGCTCCAAACAAATGCATTCCTCCATATTTAAAATATGGGAAAATAGCCAACACCATCATTATAATACCCATACCGCCCATCCAGTGAGTTTCGCTACGCCAAAATAATATTCCTCTTGGCATACTCTCAATGTCTGTTAAAATTGATGATCCTGTAGTTGTAAATCCTGATGTTGATTCAAAAAAAGCGTCAACAAATCCAGGAATTGAATGTGAAAATAAATAAGGTAATGTTCCAAAAAGTGAAAGTACTAACCAACATAATGTAACTACAAGAAATCCATCTTTTATTGATGGTTCCCTATCTAATCCTTTTCTTGTAAAAAAAAATAAGGCTCCTCCTATTGAAAATGTAATTAATGATGAATAAGTAATTGGTAATATGCTCGATTTATCATAAACCAAACTTGCAATAATTGAGAGTATCATAAAAACACCCTCAAAAACTAGCACCAGACTTAAAATGTATATAATTAATCTAAAATTAAAAATTTTCATATTAACTAATTATGCGAATTAAGAGTTAAATATATAATAGTTATTAACATATAATTTAC
>CAZBZX010000067.1:0-13822 GCA_964496465.1 uncultured Bacteroidales bacterium | reverse complement strand
CGAAAAATGTATTTCTTTATCACCACCTCTTTTTGTATCGATGATGATAACCCCGTTCCCTCCTTGAAAACCATAAATTGCATTCGATGAAGCATCTTTAAGTACTGTAATATTTTCAACATCGTGAATATTTAAATCGGAAATCCCAAGAGAATGTAAATTAACAATTGGAACAGGAACCCCATCTATCACATAAAGCGGATCAACACCTCCAAATAAGGAGTTGATTCCCCTTATACGAATTTGATTATGGTCGCCGGGAGCACCGGAAACTTTAGTTACCCAAACTCCCGGCATACGCGCTTGTAAGACATCAGCCACATTATTTATTTTAATTAATTCCAATTCTTTCATTTCAATAGTTTCTATTGTCCGACCTTCTTTTAAATCACCGAAGAACTGGCGTTCACCAATTATCTTTACTTCATCGAGTTGAGTTCTTTCAGGAAATAATTTCACATCTAATTTTTGTTCATTATAAAGTCTGATTTCTATTTCCTGTACCGAATAACCAATAAAACTAAATACTAAAGTATAAGTACCTGGTTTTGTTGAAAGGCTGTATCTTCCATCAGGTCCGGTAATAGTCCCTATTTTTGTTTCTTTAATATAAACATTAACGCCAACCATTAATTCTTTTAACTCTCCATCTGTAACTTTACCTGTAATGGTATAACTTTTTTCAAGTTCTCTTTGCCTGATTACGAGGTAGTTTTCGTTTAAGATTATCTCTAAAGGACTTTGATCTTGTATTGTTTCAATTAGTTTCGGTAAGCTGGGATTGGCGATGTCAATATAAATTGGCATATCTAATGGTAAATTGTTTGCATTATAACTTAAATTCAGTTCAGGTATTTTTTCAAGATTTTCAATTATACCTGCTATGGAATAATTTCCTTTTTTCAATTCAATATTCAAGTCTTGTTTTGATGATTGTCCAAAACTAAATGATTGAAGAAATAGTAAAATTAATACCAAAGAAATTAAATTGTCATTTTTCATTAAATACATAGTTTAATATTTTAAGATATCAGGTTAATTAGAGTAAAGATATATGGTGTCATTTTTAATTGTTATATCTAAATTCCATGTTAATTCAAGAATGGATACAACTTTTTCAAGTGGTTGATTATTAAAATTAGCTGTTAGTTTATATGTGTTAAAGTCTTGAATGTTATTTGAAATATGCAAATTGTAATAATCTGCTATAGTATTTAATACAGAAGAAAACGAGGTATTTTTAAAATCAATTTCACCTGTTTTCCACGCTAAGAAATTATGATCATTAAATTTAGTTTTTAAAGGTTGTATTTGGTTTTTCCTGTAACTTATTTTTTCACCTGGCTTCAATATTATCTTATCCCTTTTATTATTTCGCGCATAAAATTCTACTCTACCGGCTAAAAGCGATATTACGTCTGTTTGATTTGTGCTGCTTAAGTTAAATGAAGTACCTAAAACTTTTGTGATAGTATACTCTGTTTTCACAAAAAACGGGTTTAATGAATTATGTGTAACTTCAAAATAAGCTTCTCCATTTAAATATACAGTACGCTTTTTTCTCCATACAGGAACCTTTAGTTCGGATTGTTTGTTTAGCCATACTTTTGTTCCATCTAAAAGAACTATGGTTTTAATACTATCATTTGTTATGTAAGTTGTATATGAGTTGAAAACATTAATTCCCTTGGAGTTATATCTGGCTAATATACCAATAGCTAATAAAAGGAGTGCAATCGCAGCTATTGATTTCCACCTGGTAATATTAAATATTTTAGGATTTTTAGTTTTTAAATCATTGAATTTATCTGATAAATTATTCCAGGCTTGATCGGTATCCGGATTAAATTGATTTAGTTTAGTTGATATTGTATCCCATGATGAAATAAACTTCTCATATTTTTCTTTATGAAGTTTTGATTTACGTAACCAAATTTCAAAAGATTTTATCTCTTTTTTATTTGCAGTTTTGGTCAGGTATTTTAATGCTAAATTTTTGTTCATAGCAGTAAATTTTGATTTATTAATTTAAGGCAATTAGAAAGAATAAAACCCCTAAACTTTAATGAATTTTTTAAAAATAATACGAATCGATATAAGGGAAAATACTGAATGTGCTGAAAATCAGTTTTGCCCCTGACCCTAAAGGGAGTCTGATTTTCAGCAACTTCACCCTTCAGGGAAAGGGGCAAAGAAGTTGATGAAAATCATTATTTTGATATATTTCCTTTATGTCGAACCTACATTAAAATATTTTTGAACGATGAATAAAAAACTCGAGGAATAAATTGCTATTCCCAATGCTTATTAATGAAAGTGGATATTTTTTTTATGGCAATAGTCATTTGGTTTTCAACAGTTTTTATAGAAATAGACAGCTTAATTGCGATTTCTTTATTCGATAGTCCCTCAAATTTCTTTAAATAAAATATATTATGACATTTTGGAGGTAGTTTTTCAATAGCTTTATGGATAATTTCACTTAGCTCTTTCTGCTTAATTTCTTCAACTGTATTATTTATTGAACTGTATTTTTCTGTTATTTTATTTAATTTCTGCTTATTTTGGAAATGATAGCTTTTTAAATAATTGATAGCTTTATTTTTTACTGATTTATATAAATATGCCTGGTAAGATTTAATATTTATTTTATGTTTATATTCCCATAAATAAATAAATTGTTCCTGAACAATATCTTGGGCAATGTCTTCATCATTTACCATTAAGAAAACATACCTGCATAAAGAAGGGTATAATTTTTTAAATAAAACCTCAAAATCACCATTTTCCATCTTACTTGTAAAATTGCATAAAGAAACTAAAAATGCAATTTTATCCAAAACTATTCTATTCTAAATAATTGAATTACCCTGTTTTTTATTTTATAGGTATAAGTTAGCAAGAAGATAAAAAATTATGGCTATATCGGCTTTTTACTAATAAAAAGATTTCTCAATATTTGGAATATGTCAAATGATAAAAATAAATAAAAAAGTACCGTAAATGCCCAAATAATAGCCAGGTTTATCCAAAACGTATCAAATAGTTGATTTGATATTCTTTTAACAGGTGTGTAAAACTGCGATCGAATGAATTTATTTTCAGGTATTACATATATAGGTTTATCATTTCTTACATAAATACCGTTATAATTAAGTATTTTCTTTGTTTCATAAATATCTTCCACTTTATCGGCTAATTGATTATTATGGTATTTTTCTTTAAGTCGGATGAGTTTTTCTTTCCCTTTATATTTTTCAATTAGTTTATTAATCTTTAAATCTTTTAAACTATTTAAATTAAGAATATCTTCTTTATAGTTCTTTTCGAGTTTAACCAGATTATCCATTAGTATAGTCTGATTTACATCATTATAAGATAGCCCAAGATTTTTGATATTATTAATAACATATCCAGGAATACTATCCTGATAGAAAGCTAAATCACTTTTAAGTTCGGGGATTAAATAATTAGCTTTAAATATATACTGTTGTCGTTGCAATTCAATGGGATAAATTTCACGATTATATTTGTTTTTTTTGTATTGATGGACTGCTAACGCTTCAAAAGCCCAGCGCGAGGTCATAATATCCCCAATTAAAGGAGTATAATGGTTTGGTTTGCCAAAATTCGGCATTTTTTTAAAGTCTACAACAGCACCACTAAACAATATTTGAGGTATAAGTAATAAAGGGATAAGTATATATATGGAAATAGCCGATTTTAAACTGGCTGAAAGGTTTAATCCAAGCACATTGGCAAAACAAGCAGTCGAAAACAATATTACCCAATAATGAAATGTCATTCCTTTTATGCCTAAAATAGTATTTCCTATTATTGTATAAACCAGCATTTGCAAAGCAGATAAGGAGAAAAGAATAAATATTTTAGAATTTAAAAAAGAAAATTTACTAAGGTTTAAGAATGATTCCCGCTTCAGTATTTTTTTATCTTTAAATATTTCATCAGCACTTTGTATTAAACCTAAAAATAAGGCTACTAAGATGCTCATGAAAATATATACCATAATATTTACGTTCTCGCTGAAAAGGTAACTATTTGGTTGTTGAGATGTACCAGCATTATACCTGGTAAAAATACCAAGAATAATTGCTAGTAGCGGAGCTTCCAATAATGCTATCAATATATACTGTCGGTTTGTAAGTTTAGCTTTAACATCACGAAGGGTATATATAGTAAATTGTTTAATTGCATTAGGAATTTGAAAATTAGTTTCTGGTAATTTTCTTTTACGTTCCAAATGTTTTTCAATTCTTTTTTGTTTAAGTACGTCTGAGTCTTCAATATATAATTTATACCAATCTTTGGGATTTATTCTTCTTTCCTTTAAAAATTTTCCGTAGGGATTTACCTTTCTGGCTTCAATTATCCGTAAAGGTTGTTCTGTTTTAATATTACCGCACGACAGGCATTCACTTTCTTCAGCATTAATAAAATGAGCTTCTCTTTTAAAATAGGTAATGGCATCAATAGGGTTGCCATTAAAAATGATGTAACCACCTTTATCAATGATAATAATTCGATCGAATAATTTATATATATCACTTGATGGCTGATGGATTACTGTAAAAACTAGTTTTCCTTTATAGGTTTGCCTTTTCAGTAAGTTCATCATTTTTTCAGAATCCATTGATGATAATCCTGAAGTTGGCTCATCAACGAAAATAACAGCGGGTTCTCTAATTAACTCAAGAGCAACATTTAACCTTTTTCGTTGTCCACCGCTTATAATTTTTTTAAGCGGATTGCCAACTTTAAGGTCTTTAACATCATATAAATCAAAATCAATTAATACTTTTTCGACATTTTTTAACAGCTCAAATTCTGGTAAATTATCGAGACAAAGTTTTGCACTGTAATACAAATTTTCAAATACAGTTAAGTCTTCAATAAGTAAATCTTCCTGTGGGACATACCCAATTAATCCTTTTATAATTTCTTTATTTTCTTTAAAGTCATACCCATTAATTGTTATTTTACCACTATGCAAAGGAAGATTACCATTTAATACATTTAGCAGGGTTGATTTACCTGAACCGCTTCCTCCAATAATCCCTATCATTTGCCCTGATTCTTCAATTAAATTGAATTTATGCACACCGTAAACAGATTTATTGAATTTATACTCGATGTTGTTGGCACAATAAGTTATTTTTTGGTGTCCTTGATCTTTAATAAATTCAGCCAATATTCTGCTATAATAAACCGGTCTGATACGAGATGTTTTTAAAACGCCGCCCGGTGCTAAAATATATGTTCTATTTACCTGAACTTTATGTCCATTTAAATAAAGATTTCTTTCTCCATTGTATTTAAAGATCAGTATATTTTTACTTTTAATATGAAAAATTTCAATCTGGATGATTTGATTTGGATTAAAAATATGTTTGATTTCCTTAAATTCTGATTTTTCATTTCCATCAACCAAGCAAGTTTGCGCTTTATTAAATACCTTATGAATTCCAAAAAGTATAAAATTTTTTATATCCTGGTATTCCTCCTGATTAATATTCAGGTTAACAGAAACCGTATCAACATAGTTTAATTCTTCATCGGTATAAATATTTTCTTTTTTTATAAATTCAAGTAGCTGGATTATTATCAGGATTCGTTCAAAAAGTTCATGATTAGAATTAATGCTTTGGCAGATATTGGAAATTTTATTTATAATGATTTCATGATATTCTGTTTTATCTTTTTCAATCTCTTTGCTGTATGAATTTAAAAGGTGATTATATAAACCCAGGTATTTTTCAGAGGATTTTGAGTCTAAGTTATCCTCAAGGAATGTTTTAACTAATAAATTACCATTTCCTGATTTTAATTCTTCATTTTTATCTGTAATTATAGCAAATAACTTAATAATTGCTTCTATAATTGTTTCAGTCATAACTTGTTTAAAATAAAAATTGGTTGATAAGAATGTTTCCAATCAACCAATTTAAAGGAATAATAATATTATTATTTAATAATTACTGATCGGAAATCATTAACTGATTTTGTTATTTTCTCAAGCTGTTTTAGTGATAAGGCATCTGTTCCTTCTTCAAGTTTATAAATATTCTGTATTTCTAGCAACTTTGAATAAACCTCACTAATCATATCATTATTCTTATAATTTTTCATTAAATCAATTATTTTATTTAATGATTCTTCTTGCTTCATAATAATTTTTATGATTTCAATATTTTCAAATGTATTCTCAGAAATATTTGTGGTAAGATACATTCCTTCTATCCACGTACCAGAAAGGATTAAGTAAGATAATTCGTTATTTCCGTTACTGTTTAAATAGGAGTAGGTATCATAAAATAGATCAGTAATCACTTCAGCAACTTTATCTTTATTTTCAATACTTTCTTCAATTTTAGATGCTAAATCTTTATTTACGGCACCGGTAATATCTAACTCTTTTGCTAAGGTTTTTATAGAAGACAAGTATAAATTAATTTCATTTGTTAGATTATAGGTAGCTGCATAAGCAAGATCAGAGCTATATATACCAAGGTTTAATGCCTGATTTTTCATTGATAAATAGTTTGAAACATTTTCTGGTTCATTTGTAATTCCGATAATAAATGCTGCTTCAATTTTATTTAACATATTGGTTAACTCAAATGGAGAGGGAAGAGGATACATTATTTCATCAATTTCTTTTTTAATTTCTTTTTTGTCAATCTTTTCTTTACCAGTATTTTTAGTATTTGATTGACAACCGATAATTAATATAAGGGCAATAAAAAATAAAAATTTAAAAGTTTTCATTTTTGGTTATTTTAAAAAGTTATACGCTAAAAATAAAGTGCAAAGATAATTTAATCTTTTAATATTAAAACTTACAATATTTAGGATATTGATAATTTAATTAATATTTAAAAAAGAATAGTAGTATTAAGTTAAATTTAAGAACATTGTTTTGTATCTTTAATATTCAAAAATGAAGCAATGAAAACCGGATTATTTTTTGGATCATTTAACCCAGTACATATTGGTCATATGGCATTGGCAAATTATATGCTTGAATATACTGAGGTTGAAGAAATTTGGTTTGTTGTTAGCCCACATAATCCTTTTAAAGCAAGAGATACATTACTAAATCAGCATCAGCGATATGAAATGGTTAAAATGGCGATTGATGATCACCCGAAAATGCATGTTTCGAATATAGAATTTAATTTACCACAACCATCTTATACAATTGATACATTAAATCATTTATCAGAAAAATATCCTGAAAAGAAATTTTATATAATTATGGGATCAGATGGCGTGAATTTGATTCACAGGTGGAAAGATGCCGATATAATAATTGAAAAATATAAAAGGTTAATTTATCCGCGACCATTTGTCGAAATAATTAATGATAATAATATGGAAAATGCAGAATTAGTTGCAGCCCCATTAATAGAAATTTCTTCAAGTTTTATTCGCGATTCTATTAAAATGGGGAAAGAAATGAAATTTTATTTACCTCATAATGTTTATGAATACATTAAAAACATGGGTTTTTATAAAAAATAAATGTTCTAGTATTTTCCTGAATTAATCTTTTCTAATCCTTTAACAGTCCAATTATATAAATAAACCAAACATTTAATCTGTCCTTCACTTGTATAAACATCAATTAATGCTTTTTTATATTCATTTGGTTGGTTAAATTCTGGTCCTACTTCTTCGTATGGATCAATAATTTTAATGACTTTTTCAGGGTCCGTAAGTAAATAGATTTCTCCAAAAATTTTATCACCTTTTTTATTTAACACTAAACCAGGGTAGTTCCTAATTTTATATAAAGAACCAAAAACCCATCCGGTATTATAAAAACTTAAATATTTATATATTGAAGTTGAAATAGGATTTGGATAACCTTTTTTTAGAGTGCCATATATAAAAATAGGTTTACTCATTTTAAAATAATATATATAAAGTAAACAAAATAAATAGCATTGACAAGAAAAAAAGGGTGCCTTAATTGTTATATTAGGACACCCTTTTTTATAATAAAGTTTTATTTATTAGTAACCAGGATTTTGTTCTATACGAAAACTTTCAGATTCATCTGAAGGGATTGGCAAACATGGTACTATACCATCAATAAGATGGCTCCTGTAATTGGCAACCACATTTTCAGGATTTTCACCTTTTAGGAAGAAATCTTCCGGAATTTTAACTCTAATAGCATCTTCGTATTCTCCCCAGCGCACAAGGTCGTAATAGCGAAGTCCTTCGCAAGCAAGCTCAACCCTGCGTTCGTGCTTTATTGCATCAAGTAATGCTTGTCCGGTAAGTGTTTCATCTATGGCAGCTAAAGTGCCAGCTGCTGGAGGATAGGCATTCATATCACCTAAAACGGAACCTAGCGGGCCAGTACTGGCTATTGCCCTATCGCGAACTTCTTTTAAGTTACTAATTGCCTCTGCTATTACCCCTGTATGATAGGAAGCTTCTGCATGCATAAGAAGTACCTCAGAATATCTTACAATACGCCAGTTTTCATCACCGGAGGTATTATGTCTGACAACATGACCAGCATATTTTTTTTGCCAATATCCTGATGGACAGTCACCGTCTGAAATTACAGGAGTAACCTCACCTAAATAAATATCACCATCAGCAATCATTGTACATTCTCTTCTGGGATCACCTGGGTCAAATTCGTCACGAAGGTTTTGTGTAGGTGTTGAAAACCCCCATCCAGCAGCAGTCTGATAATTTGGGCCATATGTAAGAGTAGCATTTACACGAGGAGTTACTAGCCTGCCTTCCATATACCCACCAGAACCTCCATAACCTTGGCCGACATCATAACAAGGTATTTCAAAAACCGATTCAGATCCCATTTCCCCTTCGTATTCAAATACTTGAGCGTAATTAGGAAGTAAAGAGTAATTTCCTGCACTTATTATTGCGCTTGTCTGAGTATATACATCATTCCATGTTCTGCTGTTGAAACCAAAACCTATTTCCATAGTATAAACCCGGGCAAGAATAGCACGAACAGCACTTTTTGTAGCTCTTCCGCCCCACCAAACTGGTGCAAAGCCATCTTTCTCAGGAACAAGATCAATAGCTTCTGTAAGATCATCTACAATAAGTTGATATAATTCTGCAGGAGCTACTTTGGGCTGATCATAATATAAATCAGGCGTTATAGGCTTGTCAAAATACGGTACACCTCCAAACGTTTTTGCCAGTAGAAAATAGAAATACCCCCTGATAAATAGACACTCACCTTTCATTCTATTATAAGAATTAGCTGTAAGAGCGCCTTTATTTTCTTCTAGAAGGCTAAGAACTGAGTTTGCCCTGCTAACTCCAAGATATCCAACAAGCCATGGTGTTTCGAAGTGAGCAGATGTTGTGGGCGATGGTATGTTTGACCATGTACACATTTCGAGCATCTCTGGAAAATCACTTGCGCCATTTCCGCCCTTTTGATTATCATCCGAAAGAAAATTTGGTATCATATTTTCATAATAATGCCTGTTTTGCTGCCATGACCTTTCAGAAATGGTAAAAACACTATATGTAGCAAGCATCATTTTTTCGAAATTTTCTTCCATTGGAGAATTAGGATCATTCAAAAAACTATCAATAGTTTCCTGAGCTACTGGTTTTTCTTCCAGGAATTCTTCACATCCGGTTATAAAAAGGATGAAAAGTATTAATACTATATAATATATTTGTTTTTTCATATTTAATATTTTTTTTGTTTAAAAATTTAAATTTATTCCGAATATAATTCGTTTAGCAACAGGATAAGTAGCATCATCAATTCCCGCAGTTAAAGGGTTATTACGTTGTTGTGCACCATCAAATTGCATACGGCCTACTTCAGGGTCGAAACCTGAATAATTAGTAAAAGTAAGCAAATTATCTCCTGACACATATATTCTTAAATTATCAATTCCTGCAAGTGATGTTATTTTGTTAGGCAGTGTATAACCAAGTTGAATATTTTTTAACCTTAAATAACTGGCATCTTCAACAATGTATTCATTAAAATAATTTTGCATAATCGGATTGCCCTGTACCAGCCTTGGTACATCAGTATTTGGGTTTTCAGGTGTCCAACCTTCCAGTACTTCTTCATGAAGATTAAGATTTCCTTCATCAGGAAATTTACACCAGGCATTAATGGCATTAATTAGCTCATTACCATATACTCCTTGAAAAAACATAGCCAGATCAAAACCTTTATACATTAAATTTAGATTTAGGCCATAGAAGAAATCTGGATTGGCGCTTCCTATGTTGGTTTTATCTTCATTATCTATTACTCCGTTTCCATCAAGATCAACTAATTTAAGCTGACCCGGATACCAGAACCAGTCTTCAGGATTGTAAGTATATGAGGTGTCACCATCAGTTATTACATACGTATTGTCTATATCATCCTGTGTTAGCAATCCATCAGTTTTATAACCATAGAAATGGGCTAACTCTTCGTCTTCAGCAACACGAATTGTGTTTTGTATTTTTGTAACAAGACCTAAGTGATAAGGATCAACCCATTTTGTAACCATTGGTTTATCAAGCCAGGTAAAATTACCTCCTATTTCATATTTAAATTCCCGATCGAAGTTACGGTAGTTTAATTGAAATTCAACACCCATATTTTTCATTTCTCCAAAATTTCCTTCAGAGGCAGTAGTACCCGTATAGAATGGTGGAGGAATACGAATAATCATTCCTGAAGTAGTCTTATTAAACACATCAACAACACCAGTTAGTTTATTATCCATAAAACCGAAGTCAACAGCATAATTCGATTGTATAACCTCTTCCCATTGTAATTTTTCATTTGTACCTTCAGTTTGAATATAACCAGCAAGTGCTTCATTGTTCGGGCCAATATAATTCCAGCCACCATCAACAACTGCGTACTTTGCATATGGATTAGCTAAACTGCTTATATTACCTGTTTTACCCCATCCGTAGCGAACTTTAAGGGAAGATAATAAACCGATTTCTTTCATTGGTCCTATTTTTTTAAGATTTAAACCGGCTGAAAAAGATGGGAAAGTTCCCCAGCGATATTGTTCAGCAACCTGTGATGCTGCATCGCGTCGAATAGTAACAGTTGTTAAAATTAAATTGTCATAATTATAAAAGGCTCGTCCAAAATACGAAAACAATGTAGTAGTATAGGCGGGCCTGTTATAACGTGAAAAATCGCCATTAAAAGATGGAGAAGTAGTAAGCGGACTGAAATGTGGATATTGCAAACTTGGATTAGCTGGAACATCATAAACTATATATCTCATTCTTTCTCTATTAAACTTCGACCATTCCTGTCCAACCATTACACTTATTGTATGTACACCCAACTCTTTATTAAAGTTAAGATAATTAGAATTATTCCATGAAAAATCTTTTTGAAACATTTCATTTAAAGACGAATTAGCAGACTGGTCTTTCCCTGCAATAAAATATTGTGGGATATATCTCTTATCGTGGTTCCAGCTTATATCTCCTCCAAATTTTGAAGAAAATACCAAATCTTTACTAAGATTGAGGTCAAAACCGAAATTTCCGACAAATTGATCAATTTTTGTCTTGTTACCTTTCCCTCGATGGGCAGCAGCAACCGGGTTAGGAGTTTGACTGAATTCCACTGGAGCATAATAATTAGTATCAGAGCGATATACTGGTGAGGCCGGATCGCCTGTTAGTGCATTTGGCAGCACTCCATTCCAATAAAGATCATAATCATAATTAGCACGCTCAATATTTTTATATGTTAAACTAAAATTTGTTTTCAGATTATCTTTTACTTCAGCCTTTCCAGCATAGCGTAAAATGTGCTTGTTTTGCCAGGTATCTAGAATAATTCCATCTTCGCGGTTAAAACTACCCGAAACATTATAGGTATATTTATTGTTTCCACCACTTGCCCCTAATTCATAGTTTTGAACTTTACCTGTCCTTAATACTTCGTCTTGCCAATCAGTATTGACACCTGAAGCAGTAACTCTTTGTAAAGTTGGTTCAATATCATTTATGGTTGTTCTGTCTCTAATATCATCTAAATTATTATAGGCCATATATTTTGCTTCAACCCATCCTTCCGCGTCTAACATATCAATAGTTTTGTTTATCTGTTGAATTCCTATATAACTATTGAAATTGATCGTAGATTTTTCTGCATTTCCTCTTTTAGTAGTAATTAATATAACACCTGAAGCTCCTCTGTTTCCATAAATTGCAGTAGCCGATGCATCTTTTAATACTTCCATTGATTCAATATCAGAAGGATTTAAAAAGGAAATATTTGTTGTTGGAAATCCATCAACAATGTATAAAGGATCAGAATTATTTACTGTACTAATACCTCTGATGCGAACTGTGGCGTCAGCACCGGGTGCTCCTGAAGCTGATGTAATCATAACCCCTGCAACACGGCCTTGCATGGCTTGCTGAACATTTGCTGTGGCTAATTTAGTGATCTCTTCAGTTTTTACTGAAGTAATAGAACCGGTAAGGTCGCTTTTCTTAACAGAACCATACCCGATAACAACCACTTCATCAAGTTCCCTAGTTTCTTCCTCAAGTATTACATCAATAACAGACTTTCCGTTTATTGAAATTACTTGTTGCACATATCCTACAAAAGAAAATGATAATGATGCAGTTGCATCAGGAACTGTGATAGCATATTTACCATCTAAATCAGAGATAGTTCCTACAGTTGTACCTTCAACAATAATATTAACACCGGGTAAAGGTTCACCATTCTCTTTTGCTATAATAGTACCCGATACCGTAACTTCTTGTTGTTGTACTTCAACCTTATTCGTTTTATTTTCAATTGAATTTACATTGAAATCTCTTGCTTTAGGTTGAGGCAAAGCTTCATTTGTAGGTTTTGTTGATAGAACAATGTGTTTGTCAACAACCTGATAATCGATGTTTTTATTGTCGAGGATCTCATCAAGAATATTTTCAACTCTCGAGTCTTCAACATCGATACTTACTGTTTCATTGACATCTATATCATTATTATTGTAAAAGATGTCAAATTCAGTCTGATTTTCAATTTGGGCAAATAACTCACCAATCGATACGTTTTTCTCATTTAATGTAATTTTCGTTGATTGAGAGTAAATGCTTCCAAAAGAAAGGGAAGTAGTTATCGCCAACAAACAAGTGGCAGCAAAAAAAACTTTAACGCTTTCTTTCTTTAGACAATCAAATAATTTTTCTTTTTTCATTTATTAATGGTTTAGGTTAATATTAATTTTTATAGATTTTCATGTTTTTAATATTTTAATTCTAAAATTTAATAATATATTTATCTCATAGGCAAAATTTTAATATAGTTTTTCAAATATGAAAATATCTTTATTATTTATTTTATAATCAATTGGTGATGTTAGCTTTATAATTTGAAGTATTTGTTCTATTGGTTCATCATTATGAAAACGTCCTGAAAGTCTAATATTTTTTAAGTCTTGATCTCTAAAATATATATTTAAATTATAACTTCTTTCAATTTTTTTTGCAATAACTCCGAGTAATTCATTTTTAAATATATATTTTCCGTCAATCCAAGAAGTATACATATCCACATCAACTTCATGAAGTTGTATTTCATTGTTATTTTTATTGTAGGTGGCTTTTTGATTTGGTTCCAATATGATACTTTCTTCGTTTTTTGATGATTTGTTTTTTATTATTTCAACTGAGCCATTTACTAAAGTTGTTTCAATTGACTCGTCATTTTCATAAGACGATACATTAAATTTAGTACCTAATACCTTTATTTTTAAGTTAGAAGTATTAATAATAAAAGGTTTTG
>CAZBZX010000066.1:0-13835 GCA_964496465.1 uncultured Bacteroidales bacterium | reverse complement strand
AAATGGAAGTATGGCGGGGCGCAGCTGAAGGGCTGAATGTTGTAATTGTGAATCCATCTATTATCTTAGGCCCGGGTTTTTGGAATGCTGGAAGTTCTGTTTTTTTCAGCACAATTTATAAAGGATTAAAGTTTTATCCTGCAGGAATTACAGGATTTGTAGACGTTAAAGATGTGGTAAGAATTATGGTTGAACTTATGGAGAAGGAGATATTTAACGAACGGTTTATACTTAATGCTGAAAATTTGGCTTATAAAGATTTTTTTAATTTGGTTGCTGATAATTTAAAAGTGAAAAGTCCATCTATACCCGTTACTAAATTTGTGACTGAAATTGGCTGGAGACTGGCAAAGATTATTTCTATATTCTCAGATCAAACACCTAAACTAACCAAAGAAACTGCTAGATCTGCAAGTTCTGTTTCGATTTATTCCAATGATAAAATTTCTCAGAAATTAAATTATACATTTAATTCAATTGAAAATTCAGTAAGAAAAAATTGTAAATTATTTTTAGGGGATTTGAATGTGAATAAATAGGTTTTTTAATGTCATATTGATCGCAGTCGAAGCATTTTACTATAATCACTCTTCGACTTCGCTCAGAGTGACATTTATTTTACCCTCTCAATAATCTCAAAACAAGTACGTGAATTATGGTAAGGGCATTTCCATGGTCCAACTTTTTGCTCGCTTGTTTTTGGATTGCCATTTTTATCAGATAACCAGTACTATTCACCGTATTTTTTTCAATAAAAGTCTACTGATTTATAACAGTTTTAAGATAGTTTTCATCTTCGGAAATTTAGCAATCTATATAATCAAGAGCTTTTTATGAAGCATAAAAAAAAATGAACATTTTTTTTATAACAATTGTTATTTATATAAATTCTAAATAATAATTAAAATGGAAATAAAATTGAAACAAACTAATTTAATTGATTATGTTAATCATTTAGTTGAGCTACGTTCATTGATTTTTTTAAGATTTACTAGCTTTTCTAAAAAAGTATTTTTATTGTTTTTGATGTTCTATGCAATTAATAGTTATTCACAAAAGTATGTACTTGACTGGCATAAAACTATTGGGGGAAATTTGGATGATAATGGTATCACTGCAATAGCAACTGATGATAGTAATAATGTAATAATAGGTGGCTATTTTACTTATCAAGAAAGCGATAGTATTGACTTTGATCCAAGGCCTGATACAAATTTCTATTTAGTCCGCGAATCTGGAGATTTATTCCTTGCAAAATACGATACCCTCGGTAACCTTGTTTGGGCAGTTAATTGGGCTTCACAAAACGGAGTTTCTCCTTGTGGTTATTTGGGAAGTATCCAATTCTCAGATAATGGAAATATATTGGTCTCTTCTGGAACCGGAGGTGTAAATACTTATCATAGTATTTATACATTTTCCTCAACAGGTAATCTACTGAATGATTTTAATATAATGATTGATGATGGCACTGGGTTTGATGCAAAACAATACTTGGATATGAAGATTTATAATAACAGTTATTATTTGTTTGGCTCATTTGTTGGAGATGTGAATTTTGATCCAGCTGGTAATGATACTATATTGCATGGAAGTGAAGATGGTTTAAAAGCTTATTTAGCAAATTACGGTATGGATGGAATTTTAAACTGGATAACATCGATATACTCTGTTAATGATGCGTTTTATTGGCCGGAAATGAAAACTGCTTTAGATGATGCCGGTAATGTTTATATTGCTGGAGTTTTTAGTGATGGACCCATTGCTTTTAAAACCCAGGATGGATTTGATACATTATTTGTTGATATAGATTCAACCGGCAATTATACACCTACTAGTGCCTTTATTGCAAAATTTGATATTAATGGAAATTACCTTTGGGCAAATCAATTTATTTATGACTCTCTCGACTCAATAAATAAAATACATCCCTATGATTGGGTTGTACATGACCTTACAGTAGATAATGAAGGGAATCCTATTATTACTGGAGTTTCTGGAGGCGGTAATTATTACATTTATCCTGAGGGTTATCATGTAACAACAACAAAAAATCCATATAATTCTTTTATTGCAAAATTTAATTCGTCAGGTGATGTTGTTTTTTCATATAGCATTGGTGGGGATAATCTTGAATACGGATATAATATTCATACAGATAAAGACAATAATATTTATCATATACTTGATTTTACTAGTGATGACGGAGTCCTTCATCCCCAATCTTCAGAAACATATAGTGAAAATGATGGAAATACAATGCTGGCCATTTATTCTGCCATTGGCGACTTGCTTGATGTTCATCAATTTAAGGAATCAACACCTACTGAAGTAAGTTTTGATAAAAATATGAATTTTTATGGAACAGGGTATGAACATGTCCAGTTTCATGGCAATGATATATTTCTAAATCGTTATAAACTTTATGTTCCTGTTATTATTGAGGAAGAGGAAGAAATATGTGAAGGAGATAGTATTTATCTGGAAGGAGAATACCAAACAATGCCTGGAGTATATACCGATACATTAAATGTAACTGAAGGCTTGGATACCTTGCTTGTTACTACCTTAATTGTTCATTCTGCTGACACTACCAAGCTTGTTGATACAATTTGTGGTAATGAAAATTATATGGGTTACTCAGAAACCGGAAATTATATTGTTATTGAAACAAATAAAAATGGTTGCGATAGTGTAATTTTACTTGATTTAACAGTACTGAAAATTGATACTACTGAAGTACTAAGTACAATATGTAAAGGATATTCGCTATTTGGTTATTCAGAATCAGGTGAATATGAAGTTATTTTAACTTCTACAACAGGATGCGACAGCATAATTTTACTAGATTTAACAGTACTTGAAGATACATTCTATTTAGAGAAATTTATTCCTCAAGGTCAAGCATTTATGGGATTCAATAAATCGGGATGTTATACATTAGAATATACATCTTCTTTAGGATGTGATAGCATCGTAAATTTGTTTTTAGGAATTGTTCCTTTCGATACAATCCCTGTTCAGGTATTTGATACAACAAGCATTCCATATATGGATACAATTGTTCATACCATAAATGATACTATTTGGACAGAAATTTCTGATACTTCATATATTGAACTAACCGATTCTAATATTATTACGATATATGATACTATTGTTACACAGATATATGACACGATTTTTGTAGAGGATACAAATTACATTACTTTAAAGGATTCTGTAGAATTTATAATTTCAGATAGTTCAACTTTTATTTCAGAATTTGAAAGTGGGGAAGTTGAAATTTCTATATACCCAAATCCATCAAGTACATATATAAATGTAGAATTGTCACAGCCCGTTTTAAGTAGAATAGAAGTGTATGATTTAAATGGTAATTTGCTTGAAACTATTACTCCTGATAATAGCACGGCTGAAATGTATTTATCAGGTTTTGAAAGTGGAAATTATTTACTAAGAATAATTTCAATTGATGAGTCTTTTGTAGCAAAAGAATTTACCATAATAAGGTAATAGAATCCTAATTTCCTGCTGAGCGTAGTCGAAGCATTTTACTATAATCACTTTTCGACTTCGCTCAGAGTGACATTTATTTTACCCTCTCAATAATCTCAAAACAAGTACGTGAATTATGGTAAGGGCATTTCCATGGTCCAACTTTTTGCTCGCTTGTTTTTGGATTGCCATTTTTATCGGAGAGCCAAAACCATTCCCCATATTGTTTGTCAATAATGTATTTATCAATAAAATCCCAGCTATTCATTGCAGCATTCAAAAATTTATCATCACCTGAGATCTGATAGGCGTTATAAAATCCAATTACTGCTTCGGCTTGTGGCCACCAGTGTCTGTCTGAGTCGATTATACCATGAGGATCTCCTTCATACATTAATCCATTGTCCTTATCAATTCCTTCATTTAAAGTAGCCTCGGCCATTTTTACAGCAACATCACCAACTTTTTTTATCAATTTTTCATCTCTGATTATTTCAGCCGCTTCAAATAGCAACCAGCTTCCTTCAATATCATGTCCATAGGAGATTTCTTCAGATTTAACAGTCCAGTCTTCCTCAAAAAATAAGTTGAAATGATAATTTTTTTTATTTAAAATGTGTTCAATGAATGTTCGAATTAGACCAACTATCTGTTTTTTTAATCGTTCATCTTTCCAACTTCTGAATAATTCAGTATAGGGCTCTAAAATATGTAAATGCGAATTCATGGTTTTTTTCTCGTTGGGTTCTTTTTCGCTTAATCGAAGATCTTCAATCGGGTTCCATTCTTTTGTATATGCTTCGAGGTAACCTCCATGTATTGGGTCGAAAGCATATTTTTCTAATAATTCAAAGATTTCAATGGCTTTTTCAAGCGATTCTTTATTTCCGGTTGCCCTGTAAAATGCAGCTAATCCGTATATTGCAAAACCTTGTGCGTACGATTGTTTTTTAGTGTCAATAGGATTTCCTTTATAATCGAGCATCCAATAAATGCCTCTATTCTCTTTATCAATAAAATAATCTTTTATGTATTCATAAGCATGGTTTGCTACTTCTTTGTATTCTTTCTTTTTAAAAATACGGTAAGCATTTGCAAATGTCCATAAGATACGCATGTTAACAACAGCTGTCCTATCAGCATCTTTGACTATTTGTCCCTCGTTTTTTACTTCACCATAAAAACCACCATTTTCTTTATCAACGGTTTTATCCATCCAGTATTTTAAAATATTTTCGGTTACTTCTTTGGTAACTTTTTCTTTTAATTGGTGCTGTTTGTTCATAGTAAATTGACCTCACCCTAACCCTCTCCTGAAAGGAGAGGGAAAAGATTATATTGTAATTTGTTCGATTTTTATCCTAATATTACTTCCACTTTATGGGTAGTTCCGGCTTTCATGACAGGAATTACATGACCTTCGATTTCTTTTCCATCTAGGATCATTTTTTTAACTCCTTTACAAACGCCATCCGGATTTTTTACTTCAATTTCAAATTTTGCCCCCCTGAAAGTACGGTTAACTTTGTATCCTTTCCAGTCTTTTGGAATACAAGGATTAACACTTAATCCATGAAAAACAGGTTTTACACCTAAAATATATTGGGTGATGGAAACAAAAGTCCACGATGCAGTACCTGTTAACCATGAATTTTTTGCTTCACCTGGTTTGAAAGCATCTTTACCAGCTATCATTTGAGAGAACACATAAGGTTCTGTTTTATGTAAATCACTAATATCTTCTAAGTATGGCGGACAAATTTTCTTGTAATATTCCCATGCACGGTCACCGTTTCCAACTTTGGTTTCACCAATAATTATCCACGGATTGTTATGACAGAAAATACCGGCATTTTCCTTGTATCCCTGTGGATAAGTTGATATTTCTCCATATTCGATAAAGTATTTTGTAAAAGCTGGATTATTTAATACAATTCCGTATTTACAATCCAGTCGCTCTTTTACTGAATCAAGCGCTTTTTTAGCCCTGCCGTCATCAATACCAATTTCAGCCATAGTACACATACCTTGCGATTCAATAAATATTTTACCTTCTTCATTTTCTTTACTTCCTATTTTCTTTCCGAAATAGTCGTATGCCCTGATGAACCATTCTCCATCCCAGCCATGCTCATCAATGGCTTTTTTCATATTTTCAATATGATTTTTTGCTGTTTTGGCTTCTTCTGGTTTACCAGTATTTTCGCATATTTCAACAAAATCTTTTCCATATATTACAAACATACCGGCAATAAATACGGATTCGGCTTTTGTTCCCTCAGTTTTATTTTCAGTAGTTTGGAATGGTTCGCCCGGAGTATTGGAAAAGCAATTTAAATTCAGACAATCATTCCAGTCAGCACGGCCAATTAAAGGAAGTTTATGTGGGCCTAAATTATTCACTACATGATTAAATGATCTTTTTAGATGTTCGAATAAAGTAGCCTTGTTATTTTCATCATTATCAAAAGGAACCATCTCATCAAGAATACTCCAGTCGCCAGTTTCTTTAATATAGTCTGATGTTGCTAAAATTAGCCAAAGTGGGTCATCATTAAAGTTACCGCCAACATCATTATTTCCACGTTTTGTAAGTGGTTGATATTGGTGATAAGCACCCCCATCTTCAAATTGTGTTGAGGCGATGTCAATGATTCTTTCACGGGCTCTTTCTGGAATTTGATGAACAAAACCAATTAAATCCTGGTTTGAATCACGGAATCCCATTCCTCGACCAATACCAGATTCAAAATATGATGCACTTCGGCTAAAATTAAATGTTACCATACATTGGTACTGGTTCCAAACATTTACTATACGGTTAATATTTATTTCAGGATGATCTACATGGTATCTTGAAAGAAGATCGTCCCAGAATGCTTTTAATTCTTCAAAAGCTTTGTTAACATCTTTAGCCGATGCAAATTGTTTAATCATTTTTTCAGCAGGAGCTTTATTAACGATCTGATCTTTTACAAATTTTTTATCTTGCTCATTTTCACAATATCCAAGAATAAATACCAGTTCTTTGGATTCACCGGCTTTTAATTCTATATCAACACAATGTGATGCAATAGGAGACCAGCCATGCGCTTCCGAATTTCTTGGTTTGGCTTCTATAACAGCATCAGGAGCTTCAAATCCATTATACAAACCAATGAAAGTTTCACGATCAGTATCATAACCACTTACCTTTTCATTTACATGATAAAATGCGTAATGATTTCTTCTTTCTCTATATTCAGTTTTATGATATACTGTTGAACCAACTATCTCTACCTGACCAGTTGAAAAATTTCGTTGAAAATTAGTATTATCTTCAAGCGCTTCCCAAAGGCACCATTCAACAAAAGAGAAGAGTTTAAATTTTTTGGTTTGATTGCTTTTATTGGTAAGTTTTACTTTCTGTACCTCTCCCCAGTAACTAAGCGGAACCATATATAATACTTCAGCTTCCAGTCCGTTTCGTTCGCCTGTTATTTGGGTGTAGCCCATTCCGTGTCGACATTCATAATTATCTAGTTTAGCCTTAACTGGCTTCCATCCTGGCGACCAAATATCACCACCCTCATTAATATAAAAATATTTTCCACCTGCATCCATTGGGACATTATTATAGCGATACCTTGTTATTCTTCGCATTCGGGCATCTTTATAAAAACTGTATCCTCCTGCTGTATTTGAGATAAGCGAGAAAAAGTCTTCGTTTCCAAGATAGTTTATCCACGGCCAGGGGGTTTTCGGATCGGTGATCACATATTCCCTGTCTTTGTCGTTAAAATAACCAAATTTCATATATTGTAAATTTTAATTTGTAATTTTTGAAAGGGATTCAAAGGTAAATTTTTTTTATAAAATAGCAAATGAATAAATTGTCAAATAGAGTCAACCTATTGCCTTAATTTAATCAGGTAAAAAGAAAATTTGGTTCATTTTATTTTTGTTGCTGAGTATAATTTTTTGACTTTACTAACAGAAAACAGTAGGCATTACTGGATCATTCAATTCGTTCAGGAGGTCGTTTCGATAAGTCTGAATCCTGAAATTTAGAAGATTTTCAATTTTCGCAAAATTTCGAGAATGCTCGAAAAATAAAAAAAATCGAAGATTTCTATTTTTCGGGGCTGAGCTAAACTTGTTGCAATAATTTTACTGATAAGTGTGGGCTGTACTGGACTCGAACCAGTGACTTCCACCCTGTCAAGGTGACACTCTGAACCAACTGAGTTAACAGCCCAATATTATTGCATAAAATTATTATTAAGAACAAGTTAACACTCTAAACCCTGCCTGTCAGCAGGCAAGCAATCCCGAAAATCCTTTATGCTTTGGTTGCCTGGATTTTCGAGGACCCTCAAAAAATAACAAGAATTAAAAATTCATTATTTTTCGGGGCTGAGCTAAATGCCCTCTTAAAATCTTTTCAAAAATATTAAAATTAATGGAAAGGATAAAATATGATTTAATTTCATTGGAAATAGCTAAATAAATATAAATTAATATTTTATGAATAATACCAATATTATTATTTTGCTAACAATATGCAAAAGATGATTTATATCACCTATATATAGTTATTTAAATCATTATGAAAAAGTTGACTAATTGAGAATAAGAAGATATCTTGTAGAGGTAAATTTAAAATTAACTGATATGGAACAAATCTTAACCGCCACAAAATCTAAAGTCACCCCGGGCCAAAGTTTACCTAAATATGCTTTGGATGAATCAGGGATAAAACCTACAGGAATTGATTGTTTTGAATATTTACCTTATTTACTTTATCATAAGGGAAATAAACGGTTTGTTTTACAGCCGTTACCTCAAAACGAATACAAAATTATTCGAATTTACGATTTTGTTCCTGCATAGAAATAGCATTTCTTAACACTTAATAAACATTTTTTATCATCAAAGAGCCTTACTGGGCTCTTTTTTGTTTTCAATGGATACATCTTCAATTTTATTTTTTATTTAATATTAATTTACAGTCATTCTGAGCTTGTCGAAGAGTGAAATGGAAGACAATGCTATTTAATTACTAAGCATCCTTCGATAAACTCAGGATGACTGAATGATATGTTTTAACATTAATAGTATACCACATTTTATTTACATTTGTCATTGTATATGATTTATCTTGTATATTTGATAGTATAATTGAGAAATGAAAAAACTAGTTGTATTATCTGGTGCTGGCATGAGTGCAGAAAGTGGTTTGCGAACTTTTCGTGAAATGGGCGGTTTATGGGAAGAATATGATATTTACGAAGTAGCTAGTCCTCAAGCATGGCAAAATAACAAAGAACTTGTTTTACGATTTTATAATGAACGTAGAAAACTGTTATATGAAGTTGAACCTAATGCCGGACATAAAGGATTAGCTGAATTAGAAAAATATTTTGACGTTCAAATAATTACTCAGAATGTTGATGATTTGCATGAAAGGGCAGGCAGCACGAAAATTCTTCATTTACACGGTGAGTTAAAAAAAGTGAGAAGTACAATTGATCCCAGTTTAATATATGAACTTGATGGCTGGGAATTAAAATTAGGCGATACTTGTGAAAAAGGTTCACAATTACGACCTCATATTGTATGGTTTGGCGAGGCCGTACCTGCTATTGAAGAGGCAGCTGAAATTACTCAAACTGCCGATATTTTTGTAGTTGTTGGCACATCATTGAATGTATACCCGGCAGCGGGGTTGCTCAATTTTGTGCCTAAAGAATCACCAATTTATTTAATTGATCCTAATGGAATAAGTGGCGTCATCAATCGTAAAGTTGAACTAATAGTAAAAAAAGCCACAATTGGTGTTGAAATTTTGAAGAAGGAACTTGATAAATATATTTAAATGCAATATGAAGTATAGAAGGTTTATTATTAGCGTTTTTATGATATGCATTATTTTTTTTAGTGTTAATTCGCAACGATTTGATGGTGGATTTACATCAGGATTTTGTCTTTCGCAGGTTGATGGTGATACCTGGAGTGGATATAATAAAATTGGTATAGTTGCAGGTGGTTTTGTAAATACTAAAATTACTGAAAGAATGAAAGCTCAATATGAAGTAAAGTATATCCAAAAGGGTGCAAGGCAAAGTTTTGATCCAAAAAACCCGGATGTTCTAAAAAGCCATCTTGAATATTTAGAAATGCCAGTTACACTAAATTATAGTTTAAAAAGTGATAGTTTTTTAATAGAAACAGGTTTATTACTTGCCCGGCTAATTCGAAGCAGGGCATATGATTCATTTGGAGAAACCGCTTTACAGAATCCGTATCATAAATTTGATTTTGGTGTTATTATCGGAGGATCTTATAATATTAATAAACATATCAGGTTAAATATCCGTTATACTTATTCAATACTAAGGATAAGAAAAATCGAAGAACCCTTATTTGGTTGGTGGTGGTATTATCGCGGTGATTATAATAATGTGATAAGCGCCTCAATTTATTACCAATTTTAATGGAAATATAAAATGAAGAAAAAAATAATAATCGCAATTACAGGGGCAAGCGGATCCGTTTATGCCAAACAACTACTGCATAAGCTGAATGAGATTAAAACCCTGGTTGAGGAAGTTGCATTATTATTTAGTGAAAACGGGAAAAAAGTATGGGAATTTGAAATAGGTGAAGAGACACCAAGAAATCAGTTTTTAATGGAATATAAAGTGAATGATTTTTTTTCACCAGTTGCTTCGGGGTCTGCCAATTATGATGCAATGATAATCATCCCCTGTAGCATGGGAACACTTGGAAAAATAGCACATGGAACATCTGATGATTTAATAATAAGAGCAGCTGATGTTATGCTAAAAGAAAAACGTAAATTGATTCTGGTCCCACGTGAAGCTCCTTATAATTTAATTCATATCGAAAATATGAAATTAATTTCGTTGGCAGGTGGAATTATTTGTCCGGCATCACCTTCATTTTATAGTAAACCTGAAACTATTGCAGATTTGGTAAATACAATTGTTGATAGGGTTTTGCATTTAGCAGGATTTAATGTTGATACATATCAATGGGGGAAAAAAGAGGTAAACGGTAATCAGTAAGCGGTAATTAGTAAAATAAAAATATTAAAATACAGAAATATCGATCACCATTTACCTAATATAGGGGCATTGTCATTATCCGCTTTCGTACACTCTTTGTAGCAATACCGCACAAAATCATTTTAAATTTTTACTTGATAATTTTTATAATTATCTAACAATTAGCATTTTATATTTATTGGCATAATTCATGTTTTAAGAATGTTATTTATTTAAAAATTGAAAGATGCTGAAGAATTATTTTCTTACTACCTATCGAAATATACTTAAAAATAAATTCTATTTTGGTTTAATTATACTTGGCCTGGCCATTGGCCTTATTACTTCTATTTTTATATTAATTTATGTGAAAGACGAGTTATCATATGACAAGCATCATAAATTAGCAAAAAGAATATACAGGTTAGATTCACACTTCACAATAGATGGAAAAGATGACAATTTTGCTGTCACATCAATCCCATTAGCACCAACCATTAAAGATGAATTACCAGAAGTTGTTGAATGTGTTAGGTTTTCTGATAATGGAACACAATATTATAATTATAATGATATTGAATATCAATGTGATAGTATTTACTATTGTGACTCAACCATTTTTAATGTTTTCGATCATGAGTTCCTTTATGGCTCACCCGAAAATGCTTTAAACCGACCATATACTATTGTTTTTACAGAAAGCACGGCAAGAAGGATTTTTGGCAATATTGATCCAGTAGGTAAAACAGTTAAAACGATTGACGGTAATTTGTTTGAAATAACAGCTGTATTAAAAGATGTACCTGGAAATTCTCACTTAAAATTTAAAGGATTGATTTCTGCTATGACATTTGCTGAAAAAGTAGGCTTGGAAAGGATGAATGACAGAAGTGCAATTAATTTTTGGAATATTAATGTTTATTCGTATGTGTTGTTAGACGAAAATTGCAGCATACAGAATGTAATCGATAAATTCCCTGGGTTATATGATAAATATATGAAAGAAATTGGAGACCAGATTGGGGCCAGTTTTGAATTAGGGGCTACCCCTTTATTGGATCTTCATCTTCGATCTGGAGAATTGCAAGATGAATTACCAACCGGTAATATGCATTATGTTTATATTATGATTGTTATAGCCATATTTATTATAATTATTGCAAGTATTAATTACATGAACATGTCAACGGCGCGCTCATATACCAGAGCTCGTGAAATAGGCATAAGAAAAGTTATTGGTGCTTCCCGACCTTTACTAATAAGGCAATTTTTAGGTGAATCGTTAATTTTAACCTTATTTGCATTAATTATTTCTTTTATACTAATTCCATTTATACTTCCCATTTTTAATGAAATATCATTAAAATCATTTCAAATTATAGATTTTTTCAAGCCCGATATTCTAATCGGAATTTTGTGCATAACAAGCATTATTGGAATTTTATCTGGCTTATATCCAGCTTTTTACTTATCGGGGTTTAAAACAACCTCAGTATTGAAAGGCAAACCTGAAGTAAATAATGGCACAGGTTCTTTTAGAAAGGTATTAGTTGTATTTCAATTTATAATGTCTGTATTTGCAATAATTTCAACCTTAATTGTTACCGGACAATTAAATTATATGAGAAATAAGGATCTTGGATATGATCAGGATAATTTAATTCTGATAGAAATGCGCGATACAACGTTCAAGAGAAGCACATATGCTTTCCAGGATGAATTAAAAAAACATCCGGATATAATTGGTTGTGCGCTTTCTATCACTACTCCGACCTATGGATTAAGCAAAAATGTTATACGCGCGGAAGGCTCTGAGGGAAAATTAGTAGATAAAGCCATTAATAATTATTATATCAGTTATGATTACATTGATCTCATGGGAATGGAACTGGTGAAAGGCAGAAACTACTCAAGAGAAATGGGTTCTGACTGGAATAGTTCTTTTATTATAAATGAAGCAGCAGCAGAGTTTTTTGGATGGGGAGACAGTGCCATTGGAAAGCGATTTCAATTTGAAATAAATTTAGATGGAACAGCCCGGCGTGATGGACAGATAATTGGCGTAGTTAAAGATTTTCATTATATTTCATTGCATAATAAAATTGATCCTCTTGTTATGGTTTTAAATTCAGATCCTTTTTACGATTTTCTTTTATCAATTAGAACTACAGGTAATAATAATGAAGAAGTTATACAATACATAAAAGAAACAAGAGAAAAGTTTAATCCTCTATATCCTTTTCAATATCAATTTTTATCCGAACGAATAGAAAATTTCTATAGTCAGGAAAAAACTATAAGTAAGTTATCAAAATTTGCTACAGCTTTAATTTTAATAATTGCAGCTCTTGGATTACTGGGATTATCATCTTATATGGCTTTACAGAAAATCAAAGAAATTGGAATAAGAAAAGTGCATGGAGCTACTATTCCTTCAATACTTTGGCTATTTATTAAAGAATTTTCAAAGTGGGTTATTATTGCAAATGTAATTGCCTGGCCAATTGCCTATTATTACATGGATAAATGGTTACAGGATTTTGAATACCATACAAAAATAAACTTATGGATATTTGCATTTTCGTTTGGAATATCATTGTTAATTGCTTTAACAACAGTATTATGGCAATCATTAAAAGCATCAATGAGGAATCCATCCATTACACTTAAATATGAATAAATTAGTATATTTAAATCAATAAATCATATAGAAATGATCATTAAAACAAACAACCTAGTTAAAATATTCCGAACTGATGAAGTTGAAACAACGGCATTAAATCAGGTTAATATGTCAATTGAAGAGGGCGAATTCGTTGCCATTATGGGCCCTTCTGGATGCGGAAAATCCACCTTATTAAATATTCTTGGATTGCTTGATAATCCATCAGGAGGTGAACTATATTTCATGAATAAGGAAGTCTCAAAATTTAAAGAAAGACAACGAACCGGTTTAAGAAAATCGAATATAGGATTCGTATTCCAGAGTTTTAACCTCATTGATGAGTTGAATGTATACGAAAATGTAGAATTACCTTTACTATATTTAAATTACTCTGCTAGAGAACGTAAACAAAAAGTAAGTGAAGTGCTGGACAGGATGAAAATTTTACATCGTAAAAATCACTTTCCTCAACAATTATCTGGCGGTCAACAGCAAAGAGTAGCTATTTCAAGGGCTGTTGTTGCAAATCCTAAATTAATATTAGCTGATGAACCAACCGGAAACCTCGACTCAGCAAATGGAGAAGAAGTAATGAATTTATTGTCGCAGTTAAATGAGGAAGG
>CAZBZX010000065.1:5101-13902 GCA_964496465.1 uncultured Bacteroidales bacterium | reverse complement strand
ACAATATTTTAATAAAAACTTATATTTATCACAAACTAGCAACTTGAGTTAATTAGAATTTATTTATTTGCTAAAAATCATTCTAATTGCAGCAATAATCATTAATATCCCAAAAATCTTTCTAAGTATTTTATCGGGTAAATTAATTGACATTAAAGAGCCAAAATAACTGCCAATAATAAATGTCACAATTAAAATAAAAGCAAATTTATAGTTCACATAACCTTGTTTATGGTAATTTAAAACCGCTAAAATTCCAACAGGAAAAAGCAATACTGCAAGTGAAGTACCTTGTGCCTGGTGCTGTGTAAAACCCAGAATAAAGACTAGCGCGGGAACAATAATAATACCGCCACCAACACCTAGTGCACCTGCTACAAATCCAGCTAAAATGCCTATTATCCCTAAAGTTATTATTTCTGAAACTGTCATAATTAAAAATCTAAGCTTAATGATATATGTATAATACTGGAAGCAATCGATTTATTTCCCCAGGCTTTATCAATTCTTATAAAATAACCAAATAATTGCATCCTTATTCCATATCCATAACCAAATATTATGGGATCACGGTTTAATTCAGCTGTTACTCTTACGTTTCCATTTTCCTTTGTAATTTTAGTTAGTCCTCCTTGTGCACCACCAACATCGAAAAATCCAACTAATTGGAGACTTGATAAAAATTTAGAGCTTATCGGGTATTTTGCAAAGTACCTTACAAATGGCCATCTTAATTCATTATTTATAATTGCAAAACTATTACCATTTCTTATATTTTGAAAATATCCACGCATATTTGTTGCTATAGTTTGAAAAGCATAATTTTCAGAGTTATTAACCGGGTTATCCCGATTAAATATTTCTAAATATGGAAAACGTACCCAATTATCAACACCTCCCATATAATATAAAAGTCTAGCAGAACCAAATGAAACACTACCTGCAGCCCTACTTGCAAAAGTTAATTCACGATGAATTCTAATATAATGTCTGAAGTCAGCACCTATAACAAATAAATCAGATTTCTTTTCATTTAGCATTTTATAAGCTTCCCCAAACACTTTATATCGTGTGCCTTCATACAAATTAATTCCTCTATAAATCGTATTATCAAATATATATTCGACTTTAATACCAGCCCAAATTTTATTTATATTAGGCTTATTTAATGTGTTTACGTCTTTAGATAAATAAACGGTTCTATCTTGCCTGATGTTAAATGTTCCTTTAACAGCTTTAACTTGATTAAAAGGGTATTTTAAAATAAACATTAAATTATGTGAATGAGTTTTTAATCTGGCATCATAAATACCTTCTTTTTCATCATTAAACTGTTCAATTATGGCCTGTCTATGAAATATGACCTGTTTATCAAGTCTTTTTTTAAGATTTTCAAAACTTAATAAATATTCGTTACTATTTAAGTTTGGAGAAATACTAAAACCACCAATTAATTTATAATCCTCAAATAAATCATTTGTTCCAATTTTAAATAACCCACTCAATCCAGGATTAAAATAAGTTCCGCTTCCAGTATAAGGTTGATATGAAGTGCTCATAAATCCAAAGTCAATCTGGTTAACAAAATAATTGGTATAAAATGAAGGCCTGTAAATACGAATTTGAGGAAAAGTAAGTTCACCTTCATCTTCACTTCCTGGAATATTTATAAAAGGGCTTAAATTTTCATCAAATGTATATCTTTTCTCTTTTTCGAAGATATAGTTATTTACATCAATTTCGCTTGAAAGAAATAGTATTGAATCTTGAAGTTTATTAATTATAGAATCTGCTAAAAAGTCCTCCAGATCATCAGACTTATTTTTCTTTGTAACTTTTAAACTATCATTTCTTCTTATTTTTTTATTAAAATATTTTCTATACTCAGTTTTAGTTAATTCGCTATCATGTTTTTTTTCTAAGAAGTTTGAAAATAAATTATCTCTTCCTTTTTTATAAATTATTTCGTTAACCTGTTTATTATCTGATGAATAGTTATAATCAAGTATATTATACTCATAATCGGTTAATGGCCAGCTATTTGTATAATAACGATAATGAATTGAAGTATCAATTTGACTTATAAAACTGTCAACCTTAGCAATATACCTATTCACAATTCCATTTTCGTCACTCAAGTAAATATAATTATTATCATCTACTTTAAATGCGTTAAAATTATTTGAATATTCATCTTTTGTTATTCTAGTTAATGCATCTAATTGTTTTGATTTATCGTAAATATACAAATCAAATGTTGGGTTTAATTTTTCAAGGTTTAGGTCCTTATTATTAATAATTGTATCTGTAACTCTGTTAGAACTAAATATTATTTTATTTTTATTAATAAACCTTGGATATAAATCGTCGGCAACATCATTTGTAAGCTGCTTATTTGTTGAAGCAGCAATGTTGTGAACATAGATGTCGGTTTGTCCATTTCTTACACCAGATATAGCTAGGTATAAACCATCTGGCGAATATGACATATCCATTACTTTATCAAAATAAAGAAAATTTTTAACTAAAGTTTCTTTCGAGTCAATAGTATAAAAATACAACTTCAATCCGCCCTCTTCTTCACTAATAAAAGTAATTATCCTGCTTGATGGGTGCCATGATATTACAGGAAAGGAATAGTCAGTTGTTTGACTTATTTTATATCCTTTTTTAAATATTTTTTTATGTTTGTTTTTCTCTTTATCATATAACCATATATAATATTTACCTGACTCGTTTGTTGAATACACTATATACTTCCCATTAGGACTGATTTTCATGTTTTGATAAACTCGTCTTTTTTTAGTTCTTTTTTTTATTTTACCAGTCTCAGGGAATTCTCTTCCTTTATTATCAATATTGTAAATATCTATATAGTAATTTCGCCAATCTTTTATTAAATGTCTCATCCTGACACCAAGCACATTATAGAATCCCTTATTTGAATTTTTACTTAACCTGGTTAAATATACAATACTCGGTATAATAGATTTACCATACATTAAACTTATGTATCTCCATAAAGAATGACCAGCAATTTTGGCATCTTCATCGGTTAATTTTGTAAGCTTTTTATATTTTTTTGAGAGTAATCCATCTTTTAATTTATTTTCTAATTCAAAGTCCCATTCATGTGATGTAAATGAAATTAGCCCTTGAATATACCATTCTGGTAAATTTAAATCATTTAAATTAGTAACACGGTCACGAATATTTGAACCAACCAGCATCTCTTTTAACACTACCTCCGTTATTGCTTCATCTATTTGTTTTTCAAGTAGAACATGATCTCCTTCATAATAAAGAAAAATTTTATTGTCTAGAATTTTAACAACTCCACCAATATTATCACCCTCTCCATCAGAAATTAAACCTAAGTTACTTTGCCTAAAATCAGTAAGCTTATTATAAATAATAAATATTAATCTTTTATCCAGTTTATAATCATAAAAATTCTCAATTTCAACAAGTTTGTCATTTGTATATAATGCTGTGTATTGGGCAAGGTTTTTTCCGAATTGGTTAAAATAAGCGTCAAATCGATCAAAACGGTAATACGACCAATAAAATTCATTGTACTGAACCCTGTTTTTCCCAAAGGACATTTGAAGCCCATTGTAGAATTGTCCATGAGTAAAAAGTGAGTTACTAAAAATGATTACTATTAAAATAAATTTTGCAAATCGCATATTAAATTAACCTTAAGAAATGTTAAAATTAGCTAATAATCTTTATTTTTTTGATAGATTAAACGTATACTTTCATTAATTTAGTGAGAAATTAGAAGATAATTATTTTATTACTTTTGTAACTATTTAATTTGAATTGAAAGTATAAAAATTGTTAGACATGAAAAATTTAATAATTTATTGGTTAATTTTTATTAGTATTTCTGTTTTTTCTCAACAAAAAGACCCTACAATTTCATTTACTCAGGAAGAACATGATTTTGGAGATATTAAAGAAGAAGGTGGGAAAGTTTCTTATAATTTTGAATTTACTAATACAGGTTCATTGCCCTTGGTAATTTATGATGTGAAACCAACGTGTGGTTGCACCACTCCAAAATGGTCAAAAGAACCTGTTCAACCTGGAGCTAAAGGTTTTATTGAGGCAACTTTTGATCCTAAAAGACGACCAGGAAAATTTAATAAAGGGATTACTGTAAAGTCAAATTCTTCAGATGGAATTGTTGTTTTAAGGATTTTAGGAAATGTATTACCCAAGGAACAAACGATTGAAGATATTTATCCCTACCTTTCAGGAAACTTGAGGTTTAAAAGTTCAAATTTAGCTTTTTCAAAAGTCGTATTCAATCAGAGTAAAACCGAATCCTTTGATGTTGTTAATGTTTCAGAACAACCGATAGAGATTAGCTTTAAAAATATTCCGCAACATTTAACAGTTGCATGTGAACCATTGTTAATTAAACCCAACCAAAAGGCTTTAATAACAATTACTTATAATCCACAAATAAAAGATGATTGGGATTTTGTAATGGACAGAATCTATATTCTGCAAAATGGCAAAGAGGTTGATAAGAATAAATTTACTGTGAGCGCGACAATTGTTGAGGATTTTTCAGGTTTAACTGAGGAGGAATTATTAAATGCACCTATTATTTCATTTGAACACACATCGTTTGATTTTGGGAGAGTAAAACAACATACTAAAGTGGAACATGAATATCCTTTTACTAATACGGGTAAAAGTGATTTAATAATTCGAAAAGTAAAAGCAAGTTGTGGTTGTACAGCCGTTACACCTAGTGAGAGTTTGATTAAACCAGGAAAGACTAGTAATATAAAAGCCATTTTTGATGTTGGTCAACGAAAAAATCAACAAAGTAAAAGTATTACTGTTATCTCCAATGATCCAAAAAACAGTAAAGTAGTATTACGATTAAAAGGAGAAATTGAAGAATAAGAATCGAAACATGGATTTTGATAAAAATTCAGCTCTTGGAGTTAATGAAGGTATTGCACAGCCTAAGTCTACAAATTATGATTCTATTAGCAAATATAAGAATAAGGTTAAAGAATTAAAAGATGTTGATTTTTATGTAAATGGAATTATTAATTATGATAAATCCATTTTAAGTCAGGCAATTACATTAGTTGAAAGCTCGCTGGAAGAACATCAAAAGGTTGCGAATGAAATTATAAGGAAATGCCAGAAATGTGTACAAAAATCAACCATGCGGATTGGAATTACAGGAGCTCCTGGAGTTGGTAAGAGTACATTTATTGAAGAAATAGGTCGACAAATAATAAGAGAAGGGAGACGATTAGCTGTTTTAGCTATTGACCCTACAAGTGTAAAATCAAGAGGAAGTATATTAGGCGATAAAACAAGAATGGGAAAAATATCTGGAATGGATGAGGTATTTATTCGCCCATCACCATCAGCTGGCAACTTAGGAGGTGTTGCACGAAAAACTCGTGAAACAATTGTTTTATGCGAAGCTGCTGGATATAACACCATATTTATCGAAACTGTTGGCGTTGGACAAAGTGAGATAGCTGTTCATTCAATGGTTGATTATTTTTTGCTTTTATTACTGGCTGGGGCAGGTGATGAACTTCAGGGAATTAAACGCGGTATTATGGAAATGGCTGATGGGATAGCAATTACAAAAGCTGATGGAGATAACAAACAAAGTGCTGAACTGGCAAAACATCAATATGAGAATGCCTTACATCTTTTTCCTGAGAAAGAGTCAAAATGGCAGCCAAATCTATATACAATTTCATCAAAAACACAAAATGGAATTAAAAGTTTATGGGATGATGTAAACAAATACATAAACTTTACATCAAATACTGGATATTTTGCTACTAATAGAATTAACCAAACGTTATTTTGGTTTTATGAAACAATTAATGATGCATTAAAAACTGATTTTTATTCAAATAAAATTGTTATTGAGGAAATTGAAAAAATTAAGATCAATTTAAAAAAAGGGAAAGAAAATCCCTTTGAAAGCGCAAGAAAACTGATTGAAAATTTTAATAAATTTAAAGAAAAGTAGAAGAATACGTTTGCTATAAACCATGTATTTTTGTTCCTTTGCATAAATTAATTCATTTATTGTAAGATTTTTATAAATTGTTGGATTGTATGAATTATAAAGCATATACTGTACATAACTTTCATGAAATTGGCCAAATTCAGAAACTACCTGACCAAAGACTTATTGAAATAGAGGTTGTATCAAAAGTTCTTCCATTTAAAACTAATAATTATGTTATTGATAAACTGATAGATTGGAATGATCCATATAATGACCCTGTTTTTAAACTTACTTTTCCTCAAAAAGGGATGCTTTGTGAAACAGATTATGATAAGATTTATAATTTAATTTTTAGTAATTCTGATAAGAGTATACTTGATAAAGAAGTGTATGATATAAGGCAACGATTAAATCCACATCCTGCGGGTCAATTGGAATGTAATATTCCTGAATTTGAGGGTTTTACTCTAAATGGTATTCAGCATAAATACAAAGAAACAATGTTGTTTTTCCCTTCACAAGGACAAACCTGTCATGCATATTGCACATTTTGTTTTAGGTGGCCTCAATTTACTGGAATGAGCCATTTAAAACTGGCCATGAAAGATACTAAGCTGATGGTGAAATATTTAAAGGCACATAAAGATATTACAGATATTATTTTTACCGGAGGGGATCCAATGGTTATGAGTTCAGAGCTATTGGAAAGATATATTAACCCATTGCTTGAAGAAAAGATACCACATTTACAAACAATAAGAATTGGTTCAAAATCACTTTCTTTCTGGCCATATCGATATCTAACTGATCCTGATTCAGATGATGTTTTACGATTATTTGAGAAAATTGTCAAATCTGGCAACCATCTTGCATTCATGGCGCATTTTAATCATTATAAGGAATTAGAATCCGAAGCATGTATTGAAGCAATTAAGCGGATAAGAAATACGGGAGCTGAAATTAGATCGCAATCTCCCATTCTTAGCCATATTAATTCGGATTCTACCACATGGGAAAAATTATGGAAAAAACAGGTTAACTTGGGTATTATCCCATATTACATGTTTGTTGCCAGAAATACTGGTGCACAGGAATATTTTAACGTTCCATTAGTAAAGGCATATAATTTGTTTCGTGAAGCATACTCTAACATTAGTGGAGTTGCCAGGACTGTTAGAGGCCCAATAATGTCAACTAATCCTGGAAAGATTATGATATTAGGTACTCCTGAAATTAATAATGAAAAAGTAATTGCATTAATTTTTATTCAAGGTAGAAAACCTGATTGGGTTTCAAAACCATTTTTTGCCAAGTATGATGAAGAAGCAAAATGGCTTAATGAGTTAAAACCAGCTTTTAATAAAAGTGATTTTTTCTATACAAAAGAGTTGTACGAATTAATTGATTAACCATTTTTTTTGAGCTGAGCGATATTATCTTTCAATACGTAATTGATTAATTCTGGAAAGAAAATTGAAAAATCTTTTTGAATTTGCTGATAGTTATTTTTTAATTCATGTATAGCATATTTTGAATACTTTGGTAACGATGTTTTCATCGACATCCTGTCAAACACTCTTTCCAATCCTTTAAATGAATCATACGAACCTAACCAATTATAAATTATGAAAAAAGGTAAGAATTGTTTTACTCTTAGAGGTAATTTTGAATAATTTGTCAATAAAATTTCATAGGCATGATAAATAAAATGATTTAAATTTTCAGATGAATAATCTTTCCAATGAATAGTTAAAAAGTGGTCATAAATTACATCAGTAATAACGCCAGCATATTTATGGTATTTTTTTATAAAACTGTCTTTACTTTGTTTTACAATGGGATGGGAATCTGTAAATGAATCAATTTTTCGATGAAGTAGAATTCCATATTTAATTCCATCCTGATAGTTTTCATAATTTTTCCCTTTCACGTAATCACCAATAAAATTGCCTATCATAATATTTTCAGAATTACCAGATAAATACAAATGTGCTAGAAAATTCATTATTTTTTAATTGTATAATTTATACAAAGCAACAATTTAGTATAAAAAAGTTAATAAATTATTAATTAATAAAGTTAAAGGATTTTAAATAAAAATATGGCATATATATAAAATCGCATGATTCTGGTAATTCCCAGAAGATAAAAAAATTTTTCCGGAAATTTTATTCCTCCTGCTACTAAACTAACAGTTGAATATGGAAGTGGAAAAAGAGCTGAAAAAACAATTATTATTCCTCCCCATCTTCGCATAGTAATAAAATGGTCTTTAAATATGTAATTAACAAATTTTTCAATTTTAGGAATTAAACGTAATAATTGACCAATTTTAAATGAAATTACCCCTCCAAGATAAGATAGCAAAGCTAAATAGGTTAACACTAAATATTTATGTGGAAAATGTTCGGACCAAATAATAAATAAATCAGGTGGTATGAATCCGAAAAAAGATTCTGAAATAAAAAAAACCAATATTACAGATTGCCATGAAAATTTATTCACCATATTATTAAAAACTATATCAAAATCAATTATATAGCGCTCAATTAGGATAAATGACAGGATTATAATTAAAATTACACTACCAATTCTTATTGCATTCTGAAAAATGAATTTATATAAACCAGTTTTCCGATAATACTTATAATAAAGTGTAACCCTTTTCCATTTGTTTTTCAGGTCCTGGTAGGAACCCTGACTCCCGTTTTCCTGCCCGACAGGAGGCACGCCCCAGGTGCGGCTGTACCAGATAGGATAGGTATCCCCCACTTTAATGGGGCTGCTG
>CAZBZX010000065.1:0-5091 GCA_964496465.1 uncultured Bacteroidales bacterium | reverse complement strand
CCCTTTTCCATTTGTTTTTCAGAAATTGTTGCATATAATATAATAGGTTTATTTTGTTCTAACGTTGCTTACCAAATTTGCCATATAAGAATTAAATTCAATTTGTATAACATAATTAAACAGTTATTGTTATGAATTGCTGTTAATAATACTAAGATTTAATAACTATTAATTTTCTAAATTTAAGAAACTTTTCAGTATATCCTTTTCGTAAACAATAAAGAATTGTTTGCGATTGATATGATAAATTATTTTAATTTCTATAAAATATTTCTTTTTATAATTCTAGTTTTTTTTGTAAGAACTGTAAATTCTTCAGAGAACATTGAATTTATTTCATATAACGAAAGTGATACAATTAGTGATACATTAAAAATTAATCCAACACAAACTAATAATATAATTCAAGATAGTGAAAAGTCTATTAATAATATAAAAATCGATAATCCATCAATAGAAAAACGTGTTAAAGAGAAGATTGTAGCTGACAGTATGTTTCTTTTTGATGGAGACTTAATGCTTGTGGATGTAAAAAAGTTTTCTTTTAAGGAGATAACTTATACTGATCCGGGAGAAATGGACCTCTATAAAATAGACAGAAGAAAAGTTCATAAAATTATTTATAAAAGCGGTCTAGTCGAAATTATAAATACGATTGAAAGGGATATTCCTGATAGCAAAGATTGGAAATATATTTTGGTTACTGAAAATCCTGAAGAAGTTGAAAACTATATTAAACTTGATAAAATTAAAGGTCAATCAAGAGAAATGTCTGAAGATGTTACTGAGGGAGTGATGGAAAGAAGTGCTTTAGTCATTGTTAAAAAAAAAGCAGCACAAATGGATGCAGATATTATCCTAATTACTGATAAAACAGTTTTCAGGGGTTACGGTGAGCCGCCAGTTATGACCATAAAAGCTACAGCTTATCAAATTGATTAAATACTTATATATTTTTTTACAATTGCATCTGTCGATTCAATAATATTATCTCTTAAGCTTATTAGTTCGGCTTTATTTACGATGCTTTTATATCTCAATTTACCACTCAACTTTTTAAATGAAAATGAATAAAACAAAGTATAATAACCAAAAATTGGAAGACTTACCAAATAAATTAATGCAATTCTATAATCATTAAAGATTGATTTTACTAAGAAGAATTGCAGGATATAAAAAATGGGAAATAAATATGCTGCTCCAATCGATCTGGCAGAACCCCAATAAGCCGGGTCTTTAAATAATTTATTCGATAATTTAACAGGAATAATATAAGGAAGTATATTGTTTAAAAATCCGTAAAGAAATGCAGGTAAGAATAGTAGAATATATAAAAAGTGTAAAAAGATATTAACCCATGAAAATTTACCTTTTTCAATTATCCAATTTCTTAAATTTAACCTGCCAATTAGTCTTGTATATTCTTTTGTTTTTTCGCTTAGTATTTTAATATTTTCTTCATTATCAGCTAATTCTTTATCAAGACATTCAATGAGTTTTTTATCTGCAATAAATTTATTTGGTTGATTCAAATTATTCAGGGCCAACCACTCTTTCATCCTATACTTGTAAATATTTCTAAGCTCATCGTATAATTCATAATATTCGCTGCTATCAATATGAATAATTAGCTTTTTCAAATCTGAAGCTAATTCATTACGCAAATCATTGATTGCCTGTGCTGAGTTTTTTTTATAAAGCTCATAATATTTTTTTATTTCTATTGGTTTGCCGAAATTCACTAACAGAGTTTTGAAGAACTTTGTATAGTGTTCATATTCAATTCCAACCGGAATTATTTTTAAACCTAAGTTATAGTTATTCCTTTCCTCAGCCTGAAAAGCAATTCGACATATGCCTTTTTTTAAATCCCTTAATTTTTTAGCCATAGCATGGCCACCTTCAGGAAGGATTATTAGATTCTTTTTCTTTTCAAGCACTCTTATAGCATATTCAAACATTTCATCATTATTTTGCAGACTTGATCTTCCATCCCGGATTCGATAAATCGGTAAAATTTTAAATGTTGTAAGAATTTTTATAAGTAACGGTTTATTAAAAATGTCGGCTCTTGCCATGAAAACCGGTTGATATTTAACATTAAATAATACGGCAAAAGGATCGGATAGAGCATTTTGGTGAATAGGGGCAAATATTATAGGTTCATTATAGGTTATATTTTCTTTACCAACAATTGTAATTTTTCGAAAATATCGATTAAAGAATAACTTGATTTGAGTTTTTAATATTAAATAGATTAGCGACCAATTTGAAATGTTCTCTCTTTTCATTTAGAAGTATTTTTTTTATTCAATTAAATAAAATCAAAATATAAATTTCATTCAGGCAATTATAATTTATGCAGCGACAAATATATATTTTTTTATTTAATCATCCTTCACCATCAATTCAAAGGATAAAAAGAATGATTTGTTTTTGATCCATAAAATAAAATATGCATTTAGGAATCTTTTTTGAGTCTATATTTTATTTTTTTTATCATAATTTAAGGTAAGATTAAATATATTTCAATCTTGAAAATAGGTTAATAATACATAGTTTTGTATATATTTTAACTCATTAATATGAAACAAGCATAAAAAAAATCATCATTTTTTACACAACCGAGCTTGCGAGCTCGCCGAAGGCAAACAAGTATGATTATTTTTTTTAATGCGGTTCTCCCGCAAAAGCGGGACAAGCTATACGACATTAAAAAATAAAAAAATAAACGTATGAATAATGTAATATTAAATCATCGATCAATCAGAAATTTTAAGCATCAATCTATTGATGATAAAATTTTAAATGAAATTCTATATGCAGGTTCAAGAGCTTCAACAACTGGAAATATGCAGGTATATAGTATAATAGTAACTAAAGATGAAATCCTTAAAAAGCAGTTGTGGGAACTGCATTTCAAACAAGATATGGTTTTACAGGCACCAGTTCATTTAACTTTTTGTGCAGATTTTAACAGGTTTACGAAATGGTGTAATTTGCGAAATGCAACCCCCGGATATAATAATTTTTTGTCATTTATAACAGCTTCAATTGATGCTTTACTTGCTGCCCAAAATGTAGCAATTGCTGCTGAAGATAAAGGATTAGGAATTTGTTATCTGGGAACAACAACATATAACGCTGATAAAATTGTTGAAATACTTGAATTACCTGAACTTGTTGTTCCAGTTACTTCAATTGTAATAGGTGTTCCTGATGAATCTCCAGATATTACTGACAGGTTACCGATTGAAGGAATTGTGCATAAAGAAAAATATCATAACTATTCAAATGAGTTAATTGATGAAATTTATAAAGAAAAAGAATCTTTGAAAGAAACCCTTGAATTATTGAAGATTAATAATAAAGAAACTTTAGCTCAGATATTTACTGATAACAGGTATAAAAAGGAAGATAATTTATTTTTTTCAAAAAAATATTTGGAAGTAATAGAAAAACAAGGTTTTATGAATAATAATAGTTGAAAAAATAAGTATTATACTAAAATCTTCACTTTTGAACATTTGAAAAAACTGTTATATATATTTTTAATTGTTGTTTTACATGCGCAATTTACTGATGCTCAAGGTAGAAGATTTTTTAAATTCCGAAATAAGAAAGTTACTGGTATTGAAAAAATAAAAAATAATCAGGATTCAGCTGATATTTTTAATTCAATCAACTCATTATTAGACAGTTATTATAGAAAAGGATACATTTCCGCACGAACAGATAGCATTATAAATGATAGTAATTACATAAATGTGTATTATTATAAGGGAGATCTAGTAAAATGGGGAAAACTATCTATAAAGAATTTAGATGAGGAAATATTAAAAAGACAGGGATTAAATGTAAATTCATTTACGGGTAAGCCCTTTATATTAAAAAATTTGTTTCAGTTAATTGATAAAATAATTCGTTATTATGAAAATAATGGATATCCGTTTATTAAAGTTGAGTTGGTCCCAATTAGTTTCCAAAAGAATGAAATTTATGCAGAATTAGTATTTAATAAATATGACTTATTTATTATCGATAGCGTTATAATTAAAGGATATTCTTCGATAAATTATAAAATATTAAATAAAATTATAAATATAAAGCCTGGTGAAATATATAATGAGCAAACAATTTCAAAAATATCAGAAAGAATAAATAACGCTGAATTTATTTCAGAAGGGAAACCAAATGAACTTGAATTTTCAGCAAAGAAAGTTTCAATCTATACTTATATTAAAAAAGAAAAAGCGAATTCAATAGATGGAATTATTGGGTTTTTACCAAATAATAAAACAACCGGGAAACTATTAGTAACAGGAGAAGCTAATTTAGTTCTTTTAAATTCTTTGAAAAAGGCTGAAACAATATTATTTAATTGGCGAAAATTTGAAAGTACTTCACAAGAATTGAATTTTAATCTAGTTTATCCATATATTCTTTATTCAGATATTGGTGCTGATATAAGTCTTTCGCTTTTTAAAAAGGATTCCTCTTATTTAAATATTGAATCAATAATAGGAATGAGGTATCAGTTAGGAGGTGGTAATTATTTAAAATTGTATTATCAAAAAAACTCTTCAAATGTTTTAAAGCAAAATACTGAGTTTACAAATCTCAATTTTAAAAGTACAACTTCAAATTTGGTTGGACTCGGGTATTTTTATGTAAACCTTGATTATAAATATAATCCTCGTCGTGGTTTTGAGTTAAAGTCAGATTTTGGGGTTGGTAAAAAACAAATTACAAATGAAAATTCGGGAAAATACATAAAATCTAAAGTAGATTTTGATGGTAAACTTTATTTTCCATTAATTAAAAAGTTTGTTATAAAAATACAAAATAGATCCAGCCTGCTGATTGATGATAATTTATATGAGAATGAACTTAGTTTAATTGGTGGATTTAATAATTTACGTGGTTTTGATGAAAAATCAATACAGACTTCTCTCTTTACCATATCAACTTTTGAATTAAGGTATTTATTTGAGAAAAAATCAAATGTGTATCTATTTTACGATATATGTTATTACGAAAAAAAAATAAACGAAAATTAATATTGATTATTTCCATTTTAGATTTGTTTTG
>CAZBZX010000064.1:0-13956 GCA_964496465.1 uncultured Bacteroidales bacterium | reverse complement strand
CAGGATGCAAATACCATATTAAAAAATATGGATGATGAAATGTACTCACCTAAAGACATGACAGGAACAAACACTCTTATACTAATTGATAAAAATGGTAAGCAAGAAATACGTGAATCATATATTATGCAAAAAGGCACAGATAAACGAATTATGCGTTTTACTGCACCTGCATCCCAGGCTGGTATAGCTGTTTTAGCTCTTCCAGATGATATAATGTATATGTATTTACCTGCATTTGGTAAAGAAAGAAGAATCTCAGGAAGTGTAAAAAACCAAAATTTTGCAGGCACTGATTTTTCGTATGATGATATGGAGCCAATACCTTATTCAGAAAAATACGTTCCAACGCTTATTAAAGCAGAAGGAAGTGTATATATATTAGAATTAACGCCAAAGAAGCAGTCAGATTATTCCAAAATAATTGTAAATATTAATAAAACAAATTATTTCCCAGAGCAAATGGAATATTATGATAAGGGTAATAACAAAATTAAAGAAGCAAAATATATATTCAAAAAAGTTGGTAATTACTGGAACTCCACGGAAATTGAAATGACAAATTTAAAGAAAAACCACAAAACTAAAATGCAAATGTCGGATGTGAAATACGATACTGGTTTATCTGACGATGAATTTACAATTAGAAAACTTAAACAGTAGTATTCATAATTTATTATGATATCTCATTATAAAAAATACATAACTGTTGGTTTTATACTGTTTTTTTGCAGCTATTTTCCCTTACAATCTCAAAACGTTGAGGTCGAATTTAAAGATATTCGTTCAACTAAAGGACAAATAGTGCTCGGAATTTTTATTGATAATGAAAGTTTTAAAAAAGAAGACCCCTTTATGAGAAAATTCTTTGAAAAGGATGAGGTTCAAAATGGTGAGATGACTGTAAGATTCAACTTAAAATCAGGGATTTATGGATTTTCTCTTTTAGATGATGAAAATTATGATAACGTAATGAATTACAATTTCATCGGAATACCCATAGAAGGTTTTGGCTTTTCAAATTATTATCATTCCAGTCTAACTAGACCAAAATTTGAGGTATTTAAATTTGAATTAAAGGAAAATCAAAACCAGAAAATTATTATGAAAATAAAATATATGTAAAAAATAAAAATCTGAAAATCAATTTAATATGAAACAACTATATTTATGTATAGGAATAGTTTTACTAGTATCAAGTTACAGTAAAATTATAGCACAAAGCTCTGATGATAGCAATTTAAAATTATCAGGAGAACTATTATCTGATGAACGTTTTTTACTCAAAGATCAAAATGACTGGGCATGGAATGAAACAAGACTTTCACTGAATCTGGATAAAAAAATTTCAGGGAGCTCAAAGTTTCATAGCGAAACCTGGTTAAGAAATATTGGTCTGCCAGCTATTACATCTTCAACCGATTTGTATAATAAAGGAATCGTTGATCCTTACAATCTAGAATTAAGAGAAGTATACGTTCAAATCAATGGATTTATTACCAAAAATCTGGATTTTACAATTGGTCGTCAAAATATTGCATGGGGAACTGCTGATAAATTAAATCCTACAAGCAATCTTAATCCTTATGATATGGAAGATATTTTGGATTTTGGTCGTCACCGAGGTGCCGATGCGCTTAATTTAAATTATTACATAACTAATGACTTCTCATTACAAGGCGTATTTATTCCATTTTTCCAACCAGCTAATATGCCAATTGGCATTTTTTCCAATGCATTAAATCCTGGAATGGAATCACCTCAAGGAATGATATTAAAAGGATTTTCAGATAGTATAGTTATGCCACGCTATAGTGTAAATAAGAGTTCAGTTTCAGGACTAAAATTTAAAGGTTTTGCGAAAGGTGTTGACTTCTCTGTAAGTTATGTTCGGGGAATTGATGGACTACCTTTTAATACAAGAAACACTTTCGTACCTGTTGATGCCCTCGGAGGAATCAATATTAACTCTCAACTTTCATTTTCAAGAACCAATATTATTGGGGCCGATTTTGCAACAAGTTTGGCAGGTATAGGTTTTTGGGCAGAAGCTGCAGCATTTATTCATAAAAAAGATATAGTAATGACCAATGATTTAACAGCACTCTATCCTTTATCCCCATTCCCCGTAACCATGGATTCCTTAATCCTGGACAAGTCAAACCCTTATGTGAAATTTATAATTGGGGGTGATTATTTTTTCTCAGATGGCTCATATTTTAATCTTCAGTATATGCACGGTTTTATCCACGAAAGAGGAAATAAAAATCTAAATGACTATTTCTTTTTACAATATGAAAAGAAATTTTTTAATGAAAAACTGAAAGTTGCACCTATCGGTGGAGGTTTTATTGTTACAGACTGGAATGAAACAAAAAACAATTATGCCTTTGTCTACATGCCTGAAATTGCATACCAGGCAACTGCCAATGCAGAAATTGCATTATCTACTGTAATTTTTGATGGCAAAGGGGACAGCCTGTTTGCAAATTTAAAAGATTATAATATGTTCATGCTTAAGCTTAAATATAGTTTTTAGAATTTACAAAAAGTTTTACACGCTGTTAAGCACCTGTTGCAACCTTCACTTATAAATCAAGCACTGATTTTACAGCAAGATCTTGGCGTTTGAATGATAAACAATTTTCACACTTTTGTAAACAAGAACAGACAAGTAAAAAACTCCCGGTCAATTCCCGTGTGAAGATTGTTAACGTTTATAAGAAGCAATAGAGAGGAATTAAGAAAATAATCCCAAATTTGTTATAACTTTTATTCTGTATATTACAATGATAAATATGGAATAATATATTGGATGTAAATATAATAGATTCCTTTTTTGAAGTTGAATACAAAATTCCGATACTTAAAAAATCTATATGACGTTATTCAAAAATATAAAACCTTCTAAAGAAAAGTAATTAATGCGAATTAAGAGTTGAAATTATTAAATAATGTACTAAGTCTTTGTGCATCTTGGTGTTCTTGCCTGCCGGCACTGCAGGCAGGTTAGTGTTTTTGTGGCATAAAAAATATTAGCCACCAACCTGCTCGCCGAACTAAATTCTTTGGCAGGCGGGGTCTCCAAGCCACAAAATATCACAAAACTAATCTAATAAAATCTCTGACTTTTAAATAATAATATTGGTTTTTAAATAAATAAATTTTACTATTTTACTGGGTGGATTAAATCTGAAATATGAATAAAAAAAACGTTTGTTAAATTACGTAATTATTCTATCTTTAGTTTTTGTTCTTATAAATTAAAACGTATATAAAAGGACTATTGGGATAAAACCAAAACAGGATGGTGGAAAAAAAAGGATTTGGTATTACAGATAAGGGAAAGCAAAGAAAAAACAACGAAGACTTCTTACTTTTAAACGAATCAAAATCTTTATACATAGTTGCTGATGGCATGGGCGGACACAAAGCTGGAGAGGTTGCAAGTCAACTTTCATGCGAATATTTCATTAAATATTTCAACGCCAATTTTAATAATATAAAAGAACATTTATTTGAAATTTTCAATCAAACAAATAACCTGGTTTTTAATGAAGCGCAAAAACAAGATGAGCTCTCTGGAATGGGTACTACATTTATTGCCTGCCATATAGAAAGTAATAATGCACATTTTGTGCACGCAGGTGATGTACGTGCCTATCTTTTCAGAAAAAATAATTTAAAGCAACTAACTGAAGATCATAGCACTATTGCTTTAATGTTAAAAAACAAATTAATTACTAAAGAGGAAGCAAAAGAACACCCCTTACGAAACAACGTAAATAAAGCATTAGGCATTGATGAAAATATAAAGCCTGATTATACCCATTTAAAAATTTTACAAAATGATCTTATCCTTTTATGCAGTGATGGTCTGTGGGGTATGATTGATGATGAAATAATACAAAACATTTTGAAAACAACTAAAAACATTGAATTAAAAACAAAAGAATTAATTAAAAATGCTAATAATGCCGGAGGAAAAGATAATATTACTGCGTTATTAATAAAAATCCAATAGATTGAACTTATTAAATAAATCCTATGAAAGTAGAGCTTAAAGTAACAAATGGAGCAATGAAAGGAAAAACTTTCGAATTTACCGAACATGACACTTTTCTTTTCGGGCGCTCACAAAATGCAAAATGTCAATTACCTGATGATAATTATGTATCACGAAACCATTTTCTGTTAGAAATAAATCCACCAAAAGTCTGGCTAAGAGATTTAGGTAGCTTAAACGGTACTTATGTAAATAATATTAAATATGGCGGCAGGGAAGTAAATGAAGCACCCAAGCCTGCTATGAACGATTTTTCGGTATTTATTAATAAAAATTTAGTCGATCGTAGTAATTATGAAACAGAGCTTTTCAATGATGATCATATTAAAGTGGGTGATACATTAATATCCGTAATTATTGAGAGTGACGTAAATTGTAAAAAATGCGGAAATATTATTGATAGTGCAGATAAAGAAAAATATCGGATAGATCAAAATAATTACCTATGCGAGAAATGCGAAAAACAGGATATAGAACAGCAAGCTGACCAAACTTTAAACATAAAAGCTAAAAAAAAAGTTGATAATAAAGTTCAGGATGAAAATAAAAAAAATCGTGAAGCTGATAAATTTGTTGCTGATTTTATAATGCAATTATTAGGCGATGTAAATGTTGGTAAACCAAAAATCATTCAAACTTTTCCTGATTATGAAGTTATTAAAAAATTAGGTGAAGGTGGAATGGGAGCTGTTTATATGGCCAAAGACATTAAAAATGGCAATCATGTTGCCATTAAAATAATTAAACCCGATAATAAACCAAATGAAAAGGAAATTTCCCGGTTTAAAAGAGAAGGGGAATTAAACTACTCATTAAAACATAGAAATATTGTAAGTTGCTATAAAACCGATTTTGCTGATGGAATATATTACATTGTAATGGAATTTATTGATGGGATTGATATTCAGACATTGTTACAGCAAAAGGGGAAAATAGATATTCAAACTGCCTGTAAAATTATTATTGATGCCCTTGATGGTATGGAATATATGCATAAAAACAATGTTGTTCACAGGGATATTAAACCTCCAAATATACTTTTACTAAAAGATGGAACTAATTGGATTCCAAAGATTGCTGATTTTGGTCTTGCAAAAAACCTAAAATCTTCGAGTTCTATTACTGCAAAAGGAGATGTGGCTGGTTCTATACCATATTTACCACCGGAACAAATTTTCGATTTTAAAAATATTAAGCCTGTGTCCGACATTTTTTCGATAGGAGCAACACTATATACAATGATTTGCGGACAGTTAGTACATGATTATCCTCGTGAAAAAGATCCTTTTTTAATAAATATCCAGGTCCCTTCGATACCCATTGAAAAGCGATTACCTGGAATACCTATTAAAATTGCTCAAGTAATAAACCGTTCCGTAGCATTTAATGCTAATGAAAGAATTCAAACAGCAAAACAATTACAAGAAGAATTGAGAAAAGCGATCAATTAGGTTTTGAAGCATAAAAATATAAAAATAATAACCACAAAAACATCAACATATCACTAAGAAAAAGTATCAAAATAGTTAATCTAATTGTGCCTTTTAATTAATTTTATTACTTAAGTAAATTACCTTTAGCTTCTACTAATTTTATCATTAAATCGAGTGTTTGTAAATCTTGTAATACCCCAATTTGTTGAACTCGCTCCCTTATTTTATATAATTCTTTCACACTTTTTTTAGCGTTCTTTTCTGTAGACTGGCCAACAATTTCATTCATTTTCTTACCTAATGCAGCTAATTCTTTCAGGTTTGAAACTCGTGTAGCAACTGCCTTTGCTTGTTCGATTAAATTTGGATCTTTACTAGCCTTTGCGTGCTTTGATATTTTATTTGAACATTCTTCACATTTATCGATTTCACTAAGATTCATATAGCTAACTCCCAGCATGACATAAAAATCAAATTGCATTTTTGGATTGTCCAGTTTATCAAAAGCCGCTCTTTCCGGTTCAAGATATTCAATGGCTAACTTAAAATCTTTATTATTAATGGCTAATTGTCCCTTCTTAATATTATCTTTACTACTAGGTAAAACATCTGCTTTTTGGTTGCCTTTAGCATTTTTAATTACATCTGCCAAGAAATTTACAAATCCGGGCGATTCATTATCATTTAATTGTTTTGACAATTCCAATGTTAGATCAATAAACTCAGAAACTTTATCTAACTCTCCAGTGGCAAAATAGCAGCTTGGTAAAAGCCTCACTGCGTATAATTTATTTTGAAGATTATTTTCATTTTCAGCGATCTTTATTGCTTCCAGCAATAAGGGTATCGCTTCAGTCATCTGCTTTGCTTTTATAAAGGTACTTGCCTTTTTTAAGGTATTAAAAAAGCGATCTCCTTCCCCTTCTTGTTTCACTGCTTCTTGAGCTAACTTATAAAACATTTCACCTGTAGCTTCATAATTGTTAAATTCATCCAAATTTAAAACAGCTTCGTTTATTTCATTTGCTTTTATCTTATTAGATAATTTTGGTGAAAGATCAATCACTATTTGAAAATATTCCAGGGCTTTTTCAAACTGCTGCAATTGCGCATACACACTCCCTATCCCATGAGAAGCCATAAAAATAATTGCATCTTCATTTAGTTGGTTGCCTTTATCTAAAGCTTGTTCAAAAAGTTTTAAAGCTTCTCTTTGGTTTCCTTCCAGGTATTTTTCCCCTTTCAAAATAAGATTTTTAGCATCTTGTAATTTTGAAATATTTAAATCCTTGTTGACTTTATCCACCACGCTTTCCATGTCCATTAAAGCTTTTTCAACTTCATCATCTTTTAATGATCCACCTTTATCAACATGCTTTTTAAGAAGTAATAAGTGATCATATTCACATGACGATATATATCTATCAGTCATCATTTCAATCAATTCTGTCATAGAAGTATCTTCAGGATCATTATCAGCCATTAATGTTCGTTTAATTCCCAATCGAATTGCTTTTCTTATTTCATTCTCACTAATTTTAGCTTCATCAACATTAGCTTTTACATTTCTTACTCCATCAAGATTTACTTTAAAATAATTTTCTTTATCTTCTTTAATGTCATGAGTAGTATTAAAATCCAGATTCCATTCCAGTTCCCATAGTTTAAGGGTATGATCCATACTGGCTGATATTAAATACCTGTTATCATTAGTTAATAATATTGACTTAATATTATTACTATGATCAATTAATTTTTTCACTAGTTTTCCTTGGTTTAAATCCCAAATCTGAATAGAATACTCACCTGCAGCCATTGTTCTCCCTCCATATGATCCAAACCAATTTCTTCCTCCTCCACCAGCTAAAAATGCAAATTTATTATCTGATGTAATACTAATAGAGAAAATAACATCATCAAGATTTTCAATAGTATTTATGCATGTATTATTTTTAAGATCCCAAATCTTAAGTGTTTTATCCTGGCTTGCTGATAACCCAATGCTTCCATCCTGACTTATTTCAAAAGCTGTAATCGTATTATTGTGACCACTAAGTTTATCAACCAATTCAGCTTTATTAGTATCTAAAATATAAATAAACTTATCATTATCATTACCAGCTCTTCTTTCTTCCATTATATCATCCCTATCTGCATAGTATAAATAATTATTTTGAGGATTAATCTTTAATATATTTGCCCTAATAGTTTGGGTTTCAAATTTCTTTTCTGGCTTAAATTCAGATAAATTCCATTTTATAATGCTTTGATCAATACTTCCTGAGAAAAATGACGTACAATCAGGGCTAATACATAATGATGCTATAGTTTCTTTATGAAATTTCTCTTCCACATTAAATTGATATACTGACTTAAATTTTTTCAAATCCCATAAAATAATTGTTTGGTCAGTACTACCTGTTATAGCAAATCTTCCATCAGGACTAATACATACTGCTGTAATTGTGCTCTTATGCCCAATCAATTCATTCTCAAATTCTTTATTATTTATATTCAAAATTTGTTTGCCTATTATAGCAGAATTTCCTATAGGCATCAACTCTGCAGCATTTTCAGTATTAAAATCTAATGGTAAAGATTTAATTAAATAGCCTAACTTAAGGCTTTTTTTAATACCTATTCTATTTAATTTTCCAAAAATTAAATTTGCATCTATATCTCTTCTAAACGGAGCTAGCGATTTTGCCTTTAATAATTTCTTTAGACTATCAGAATAATTCTTGCTTACAAATAAAGAATTTGCACTTTGCACAATACCATCAAATTCATTTTTAATCTTAATATCTTCTTCAACTGACGAAATTCTGGTCAGCAAATAGTCGGGTTCTTCAATGAATAAAGGCTTTCCAATATCTGATAAATAGGTATATTCCCAATCAAAATCTTCAGTTGAAAATATTCTTTTATTATCTGAAAAAGAAATGGATTTTATACTAGTATTATCAGCTTTTACAACTTTTTCACACTTTTTAGTCGATAAATTCCAGAACCTAATGGTTGAATCATTTGAGCCAGAAATTAAATATTTATTATCCGGAGAATTAACTAAAGAATGAATTACATCAGAATGCCCTTGCAAAACGGCATTTAATTTATAGGTTTTGGAATCCCAAATCCTTATATTCAGGTCTTTATCAGTATATTCAGCTGAATCATAACCTCCAGCACTTATTAGTAAATTACTATCATTACTAAATAATAAACATTTTTGAGATTGAACAGCATCTTCCAGTATTTTAATTTCTTTAAGTGCTTTTAAGTCCCAAATTACTACTTTATCGGCACAGCAAGCCGCTAATGTACTGTTGTCATTGCTAAAAGCAATTGCATTTACATGACCTTTTTTCTCCCATGATTTTATTTCTTCAAACTTTTCAACATCCCATAAACTAATTATTCTATCATCTCCTTTTACTGCAAAATACTTACCGTCAGGGCTACACTTTATAATACTGAATTTGTTTTTGTTGCTGATTGATTTATTTATAATTTCTCCCTCGGGAATTGATATTTTATAAAGTCCTCCATTATCACCTAATAGTATTGCAAAATTTGAATCTGGCGAAATAAGCGAGGTTTTAATTCCTTCATTAATGTCTACATTAATTTCGTGAATACGTTGTTCACTCTTAATATCCCAAATTAATATCTTCTTCATATCAGTATTTGGGTCTGATGATATTACCAATTTGCTATTTGAAGCAAAATCTAACCTATTTATACCATTAAATTTATCTTCTAAAATATCAGTTTTTGTCACTTTCCATAATGCATCGTCATTTTTAGATATTAATTCTTCTTCTAATTGTGCATTAATTGTCTTAGACTCATTAAAGCATTTTACAGATTTTGTTTTATCGTCTTTAAGTAATTGAACAATTCCATGATTCCATAAATAGCCTGCTGAATCTGGATTAATTTTAGCCGCATTTGTAAAGCATTCTAAAGCTAATTCATATTCATTTTTAGTTAGATGGCAAATTCCTTTCAAATTATATATTTCTGCTTTATTTATGCCTTTGTCAATTAATACTTCAATATTTGATATTGCTTCATCGATATATCCAGTATTTCTTTTCAACAATGCCCTATAATAATAACCTTCTTCCAAATTAATTTCTAATGCCCTATCTATATATAGAAATAATTTTTCGTGTTCACCGGTAATATAACCCTGCTCCCACATAAAATTTGCGAGATTAATATTCGCATAAAAATTAGAAACATCAACTTCAAGTGCTTTTTCAAATAATGATTTTGCCTTATCAATTAATCCAATATCGATTAAGGATAATGCCCTGTTATTCAAATCATCAGAAATTAATTCCTCAGAATTATATTTTACTGAGTTAAATGCCTCATTGCTATGTGCCTGATAAATTGTTTGTAATTCTTCATATACTTCCTTAAATTCCTGATATCGTTTTTCAGGTTTTTTCTCAAGGCATTTTAAGATAAGATTATTTAATTCGTTATTAATTTCATTATTATGTGTTATTGGGCTTTCAGGAATATCATTTTTATGCATCTCCATAAAAGCAAACGTTGGATGCCGGTTGTCATCCTCTTTTATTTCAAAAGGTTTTTTATTTGTAAAAATTTCATATAACATTACACCAAAAGAATAGATATCAGATCTTTTATCCGTATTTGATATGCTATCCCATTGTTCAGGAGGCATATAAAATGGAGTTCCAGCTCCTGATTGTTCTTCATCGCTGTCTATTGACGATTTTGCCAGGCCAAAATCAGTAATTTTAACATTTCCGTCAGATGATATTAATACATTCAAGGGTTTAATATCACGATGTATTAATCCTTTATCATGCGCATAAATCATGCCTTCGCAAAATTGAAGGGCAATGTTTAATTTATTCTTTATCGATCCAGATTTATTTTTTTCAATCCAGTCGTTTAATGTTCCACCACTAACATATTCAACAAAAATTGCCGGAATATTATTAATTTTTCTAACATAGTAGGCGGTAGCAATGTGTGGATGTTTAAATAGATTTATCCACAAATCAGCTTCTTTAATAAAAAGCATTAATCCATTTTCATCAAAACGATCAGGCAGGATTAATTTTATGGCTATATCAATATTCCATTTTAGATGTTTTGCCAAATATACCTTACCCATTCCTCCAACACCTAAAACTTTTTGTATTAAGTAAATATTTTCAACGATATCTCCATTTTGCCAATTCAATGAGTTAGTGAGATTACTCAATTCTTCCTTTCTTTGAAAATCATTTTCATCTATTTGGACTAAACTCTTTTCTAAATCAATAGCAATCGTTTTTGTTTGATCATCATTTGGTAATATAAATTGAGTTTCTTCTACTTCTTTCTGAATTATATCATTTTTCGCTATTGTAATATCATTATTTTCTTGTTTCTCAATACTTATAGTATCAGCTAATTCATTGCTAGCCTCTTCTTTCGATATTTCCTTTTTTAATTCCTCTTTTTTTATTGTAATGTCATTATTTTCGGGCTTATCAATATTAATAGTATCAGCTAATTCATCGCTCGTATCTTCCTTTATTAGTTGATTTTTTAATTCTTCGCACTTCTTTAAACCTAATAAAGCCGATGAATCTGAAGGGTTTAAGCTTAATACCTTTTGATAGAGTATTATGGCATTATCAACCTGATTTGTTTCAAAAAGAGCTTTTGCTTTATAACTCCAAAATTTACTTTCTGTATTATTAATTAATATTGCTTCATCACAAAGATTAATTACTTCTATGTAGTTTTTAATTAATAAATGATAATTAATCTTTTCGTCAAGCTCATCTAATTTCTTTTGTTTCTTTTTATCTTCGCTATTCCCAAAAAGTGCCATTTTAAACCTCCTGATTTATTAAAAAATTCTTTCCAAACTCTTCTGAAAAGAATTGAACTATATTAAAAAAATTAGAATTTATAATTGTAAAATAAAAGAAAGAATTTCAAATTACTTCTGCTGCATTATTTGAGCTGCTCTTGCGTTTCCAAGTTGATTTGCAGTTACAATACATTGAAAACCTTCTTGTTGTTTCCCAAGTTGTACTAAAGCAATGCCTTTATCAACCCATGCATCAGAGTAACTTTGATCCATCTGGATCGTTTTATCAAAACATTCAATTGCTTCATCGTATCTTTTTAATTGATTCAACGATTGTCCCATGTAATGATAGGCCATAATAAATCCGGGATTTATTTCAATTGCTTTTTTACAGTTTTCTAAAGCATCTTCATATTTTTGAAGATTAAAAAGATAAATAATCGCTTTACCAAGATATGGATTAGCATATTGAGGATTTAATTCTATTGCTTTATCATAACAAAGTATTGCTTCATCAAATTTCGATATATTCCATAAAGTAGTAGCTTTATTACACCAGGTTTCGGCGTTATTTGGATTAATTTTTAAAGCTTGGTCTGAGCACTTTATTGATGCATCATAATTAAGCAGATTGGTATGACATAAGGCCATATTTACTAAAGCAGGAGTATTGTTGGGATCTAATTTCAATACTTTTTCAAATTTCTTTAAAGCTTTTTTATATTCCTTTTGACTAAACAAATTCGTGCCTTCTTGAAAAACCTTATTTATTTTTTCTTGTTTTGACGTTTTATTAAACATATAATTTTCCTCTTTGAATTAAATAATATTAATATTTTTACACATTAACAGATTGCTAAAATCTGTATTTATCTTAAAAGACTTTATGTTGAAACAAATATAGTATTTTTATTAAGGAAAAAAAATGGAAAAAAATAATTTAGATATATTGCAAAAGGAAATAGTAGAACTCAGAAATGAGTTAAATAGAAAGCTGGATTTATTTGATGAAGAAATTAATAAATTAGCTGAGCAAAAAGCACAGATAGAGGCCAGTATTCAATATGCAAGTAAGATTCAAAAGGCAATGCTCCCCTCAATTGAAATTCTAAATAAAAATTTTGAAGAATTTTTTATTTTTTACAAGCCAAGGGATATTGTGAGTGGCGATTTTTATTGGATGACCCACAAGGAAGATAAAACCATCGTTGTTGCAGCTGATTGCACTGGACATGGAGTTCCTGGAGCTTTTATAAGCATGTTAGGGGTAAGTTTTTTAAATCAGATTGTTAGCACCGAAAAAAACCTTCAACCTGATGATATTTTAAATAAACTTAGATTTAATATTGTTAAAAACTTACAGCAAAAAGGACTTCCGGGAGAAACAAATGATGGCCTTGATATCGCTGTTGTATCTGTTGATAAAAAAAACGGACTACTACAATTTGCAGGAGCAAATAATCCGGTTTATATTATCCGTAACTCCGAATTACTTGAAATAAAAGGAAATAAAATGCCCATTGCACTGAACAATCAAATGGATCCGTTTACAAAAACGTTTCACGAATTCACAAAGTTTGGCAGAGATTTCTTATTAAAGCAAGATGAATTACATCCATTCACAAACCATAATTACGAAATAAAATCAGGCGACTGCATTTATATCTTTTCTGATGGATATGCAGATCAATTTGGTGGGGAAAATAACAGGAAATTTATGTCTGCGAATTTTAAAAAATTACTTCAGACTATTTGCAGTGAGCCAATGGATTCGCAAAGAGAAAAATTAAAACAGATACATGAAGCATGGAAAGGTGATGCTGCACAAATCGATGATATTTTGGTTATCGGATTAAAAATATAGCCAATAATAAATGTGATGTAATTCGAAAAAACCATGAGTAGTTAATTAAGTATCCAATAAAAAATAAAATGTCGCTAACATCAATTGCTAGCGACATTTTTAATATTTGAGAAACTCCTACAAATGAATTATTTTTTTAGTTATTTTATCATTATTAATTTTTATAGATATAAAATACTCTCCCTTAAACATACTTTCAGCATTTACAGGAATAGAATATTCACCAGGGAATTGTATTTCATTAATTAGGCTTGTAATCAGCTTTCCCTGGTTATCATATATCGTGATAATTACATTTGATTTTTCTTTAATTGTGTACTTTACAAAAGTATTAGTTGTAATTGGATTTGGATAAATGTTATAAGCATTAATATTATCTTTTATATCATTTATATTATCAGTAGCATCGATAATAGTAAATTTAATATTTCCTGTTTCTGATTTAAGAATTAAATTATTTGTATATGTACTTGAAAATCTAATGGTGTAATCTCCAACTGATAACATGCTCGGATCAACAGTAAATTCAATTTTTAAAGAATCACCTGGAAGTATTTCTTCGTCAGTAATTTGATTATAAGAAACTGCTTCTTCCATATTATCTCCAGTTAATTTAACAGTAGCATTTATAATATCAGCACCTTCCCCTTTATTATAAAAATAAGTAGATATTACAAATTCATCTGAGGTTGCCGATATTTCCCCTAATTCTATTTTTTTTTCTTTTATTTATGTCTCAGAA
>CAZBZX010000063.1:0-13960 GCA_964496465.1 uncultured Bacteroidales bacterium | reverse complement strand
GAAATATTTTACAATACTAAACTTAAAGCAAAAAGAAATTTATTTTTAAAGCGAAAGTAAAGAATGAAGGAATGAATTAAAGATTATAAATTTCGCCCTCTCGATTTTGTATAAACTAAGGCCAAAATCCGGTATATTAAATGTCCAAATTTTGAAAATGGCAGATTAATGAACACCACCCAAACCAGGATTAAATGCAGTAAATAAATGTAATAGGCATGTTCCCAATTTCCAAAGCGGGCAAATTCAGTTAGTAAGCCTGATAGGGTTAAAAGAAATAATGAAATAAGGAAAAACCAGTCGGTATAATTGCTGCTGCCAATAGTTTTCTTTTTAAAAATTCGGTTAAATATCATTATACCCATTCCAAAAAATAATAGTAAGGACGCAAAATTTCCAGTCAACTTTGCAGGGTGCATAAAGTTCATAGGATATTCAAAAAAGACAACATTAATAATAGCTACTAATGTTACACACAACAATAAAATAAATCCCCAAAATACCATAAAATGAGCTGTCGATTTTAATTTATTTGTTTCACATTTATTAAAGTTTTTGTGAATTAAAATATTTTTAATTACCTCATAGAAACTTTTTAATAAGCCTTGTTTTCTATTTCCCGGCAATAATTTTTTCATGTCTTTCCAAAATGCCTTTACACTGAATATAGTTCCTGAATATGCCAATAATGTTATTATTGAAAACGAAGAATTTAATAAACCATGGGGGAATATTTTTGAATAATCAACCGAGCCTTCAGGAGTGTGTAATGTGCCTGCAATTATTAATATTGAATGAATAATAAGCATAGGGATTCCAAGTACCAGAGGCAAATAGGCAGGAGAGCTCATCCATTTAGCCATAAATTTGGGCCGGCTGTAATGCAAATAACTTTGTTGTCTGATCGAGGCCAAAACATCAGCAGGTTTCACTCCCCTTGGGCATTCAGTTGAACAATCTCCACACTGATGGCATAACCATATATCCGGATTACCTATTAATTTTTCTTTTAATCCCCATGAAGCCCAAATCATTTCTTTTCTTGGAAAAGGATTTTCTTCGGGTGATAGCTTACAAACAACTGAACAGGTGCCGCATTGCATGCATTCTTTCAAAGAAGCTTTGCTGCTTTTTTGCAAAGTTTTTATAAAATTAATATCCGGTGTTATGGTTTGTGATTCTGCCATAATGCTACATTCCTTTAAAAGGATTTGGTCCAATTTGTTCAATGGTTTCCATATATTCCTTTATAATTTCGGGAATACGGTTATATTCATTTATTTCAATAAATTCAGTTTTTATTCGTTCAGGTTCCAGCATCATACTCTCTAGGGTTTCCTGGAAATTAACAGCTCGTGTTTTAGTCAACTCGCTTCCTTGTATAAAATGGCACTGGTAATCATCTCCCGGTTTACAGCCAATTTGTAAAATTCCATCAAATCCTTGAGATAAGGCATCGTTAATCCAAATTTTATTTACTGATCCAATACATCTTACAGGAATTATTCTTATAAAAGCGGAATATTCTAATCGTTTTATTCCAGCCATATCAAATGCTGGATAAGCATCATTTTCGCAAACAAAAGCTAATATTCTAAGTTTTTCTTCAAATTCATCAGGAATATGAATAGCCTTGATCATGGAAGAAATAGAATCAATGGAATAATCCTCAAAATTGATAATTCGCTCCGGACAAGCTCCCATGCAAATACCGCAACGCCTGCAGCGGGAAGGATTTGGTAAAGGCGTTCCTTTTTCTGTTTCATCGTACATTCCAAACGGGCATTCTTCAGTACAGCGTTTGCAATCGGTACATCTTTCCATGTATAGTTGAGGATACGATTTATCACCCGATCTTGGATGAACGGACTCACCCCTTTTAGTTGCTTCAATACATTGAATAGCCTTTAAAGCAGCTCCAGCAGCATCTTCTATGCTGGATGAAATGTTCATTGGGGCACGGGCTGTTCCTGCTACATAAATTCCGGTACGTTGCGTTTCGTAAGGAAAACAAATAAAATGTGAATCAGGAAAATTGTATTTTAATTGTGGAATTCCTTTCCCTTTCCGATAAGATAAATTTAAATCTTCACTGGTTGATGGTGTCATGCCGGTTGCCAGTACAACCATATCAACTTTTATCTGTATCTTTTCCGAGATTAGTGTATTATTTATTTTTACTAACATTCCATCACTATCTTGCTCGATACCTTTAACTTTCCCTTTGGTTAAAAAAATGAATTCATCTTGTTGAATGGTTTTGTAAAATTCCTCGTATTTTCCTAAGGTTCGGATGTCATTATAAATGATGAAAACTTTCGATTCCGGATTTTTTTCTCTAATATATTTTGCTTGTTTTAAGCTTGTAATACAACAAAAATTTGAACAATAAGGCAAATGTTTTTCGTCCCTTGACCCTGCACATTGGATAAATAAAATATTTGTTATTGAAGAATCAATTTTATTTTCCTTAGCCATTCTTTCAAATTCAATATTAGTTATAACGTTTTTAATAAGGCCATATCCAAAGTCACTTATTTTGTAAGCATCATATGGTTGCCAACCGGTTGCTGAAATAATAGCTCCAACCCGTATTTTTTCTTCTGATCCATTTAATAAAGTTATATCAAATGCACCTGGTTCACCAGAAATATCTTTAATGAGAGTGTTCGTTTTAATCGTAATTGTGGTGGATTTTTTTACATTTTCAATTTTTTCATTAATAATAGGTTCAATAATTATTTCTCCCGGGTTTGGAGAGGCTTGTTTATATAAATTAGTTGACCAGCCACCTAATTCGTTTTCTTTTTCAATCAGAGTTACTTTATATCCTGCTTTAGATGCTTCAATGGCTGCAGTAATACCTGTTATTCCTCCACCTACTACCAATAATTCAGAACTTAAATTTTCAGCAATATATGGTTTAGGAATGGAAATTTTTTCTGTTTTGGCGATGGCCATCCGCAGCATATCTTCAGCCAACATTTGCGTATCGCCATCATTTGGTTTATGGCTCCAGGCTAATTGCTCACGAAAGTTTACCCGCTCACAAATTATGTTTTCGTCGAATGAAAATTTATTGGTATAAACTCTGGGGGAACAGGCACCAATTATAATTACTTCTGGTTGATCATTGGAAATATCATTTTTGATTTGCTTTATTCCTTCGGCATGACATAATGCTTTATGTTGCTTAATCAGTGCTGTGCTGAATTCATTAGAAATAGTATCAGCCAACCCATCACAATCAATGCAATTTCCAATTTCACAACCTGTACAAATGTATATGTTCGTTTTTTTTGTCATTAATAATTTCTCGCAGATAATCGCAAATTCAATCGCTGATTAACGCAGATTTATAGATTATTTACAATTCTAATAATTGAATTTTTCAGACTTGAATCATTAAAATTGATTAATAATCCAAGTTTTTTATTTGTTAATTTTAAATACGTTAATAATTGTTTATGATGCACATCTAATAATGATTCAACAGATTTGATCTCAATAATTACAGAATCATTTACAAATACATCAAGTCGAAATCCAACTTCAAAATCTATATCTTTATATTTCATTGGAATTCCAATCTGATTCTTAATATCATATCCCATTTGTTTTAATTCGTAGGATAATGCAGTTTCATATACAGATTCAAGTAATCCTGGCTCAAGTTCATTATAAACATTAAATGCTGCCCCTCTTATATCATATGAAATATCATTTTCTGTCATCTGCGAATATTTGCGTTTTTATTTGCGAAAATCAGCGAGAACCAACATTAACTTGAATTGCTTTTAAAGCTCCGCCGGTTGCATCCTTTAATGATGCTGAAACGTCAGCTGGATCACTGGCACACGCCACCGGAATAATGCCTTCATCCAATTTATCTTTTTTTGCAAATCCAAATTCATCTTTATTTAAAACATTTAGATCTATATTTTCAGGAACAATTCCAGTTGCCAATATAACCAAATCAAACTCTTCTTTTATTTTTTTTCCTGACATAATATCTTCAGCCTCTACAATTAAATTCTGGTTATCCGTTTCAATGATATTAGCTGCTTTTCCTTTTATTAATTTTATATGTTGATTGTTTTCTACTTTTTTTAAGAAATCTTCATTTCTACCGGTAACACGCAAATCAATATAGAAAATAGTAGCTTTTCCATCTTTTACTTTATCAACAAAATTAAGTGCTTGCTTTAAACTTACCGAACAACAAACTCCCGAACAATAGGGCAAATGGTTATCATCTCTTGATCCGGCACATTGAATAAAGGCAATATTTTTTGGTGTTTCTTTATCTGTTAATCTTTTTATTTTTCCAATTTCAGGACCATTAGGCGCAGCCAATCGTTCCATTTCAACATTTGTAACAACATTTTTATATATGCCATATCCTAATTTTGTCAGTTTAGCTGCATTATAAGGTTTCCAACCGGTTGCAAAAACAATGGAGCTTGCAACTAATTCACTTATTTCTTCTTTAGCGTTAAAATCGATTGCATTATATTCGCAAATTTCTGTACATTTTTTACACTTTTCTTTTTGGCAAACCGTTTCGTCAATAGTATATTGATAGGGGAATGCCATTTCATGTGGAAGATAAATTGCTTTTGTAGTGCTTAAATTATAATTAAATTCATCTTTTCTTTCAACCGGACAAACATCTGTACATTTACCACAAGAAGTGCAATTGTCATTTACAAATTTTGGGGAAGATAAAATTTTCACGTTGTAATTACCTTTTTCGCCCGAAATATTTTCAACCTGGGAAGATGTTAAAACCTGGATATTTTTATTTTGGCGAATTCGTTTAAAGTTGATTTCTAATCCGCAATAAGGAGGGCATAATTTCGGGAAATACTGATTCATTTTAACTACCCGTCCACCCAAATAAGGAAGCTTTTCAACCAATACAACTTCGTAACCAGTTTCTGCCGCTTCAACAGCAGTGGTTATTCCACTAATTCCTCCTCCTATGATTAATATTGGTCTCAATTTTTTAATTTAAATTTACTGAATACTGATAACCGATTACCGCTTACTGGTTAAACAAGATCAATAATTTTCTTTTTCATCATTTCCCATTCACCGGTTTCAAGGTTAAAACGACAGTTTGCAAAAACATTCCATTCTTCTTCATTCAGGTGTGGGAAATCAGTACGAAAATAATATCCCGGCCAGCGGGTTTCTTCTCTGAATAACATGGTGTGAATATGTGATTCGGCTTGTGAAAGGCGATGAATATTTTCCCAGCATCTCATTAATTCATGGATGTTTTCAGCAGCCAATTTCTCAATATCCTCTTTTAACATTTGTAAGTATTCCAAACCTTTTTCAAGCAATGGTTTTGATGTACGGAAATTAGTAGTTGGACCACCTGCATATTCGTCCATAATTTTTTGTAACCTGAACATAAAATCTTTTGGTTTAATAAAATTCGGATTTATACTTGGGTCATTCGCATAATTTTTATGTTCTTCATATAATGTTATAGGTTTGAAGATTTGACTTTTAAACTCTTCTATTTTTTCAGCTGAAATGTTTGAAATTTCAGGATTATCTACACAATATCGGATAGCTTCTTTCGCAGCAATCCTGCCTTCGGTAAATGAGCCGGACGAGAATTTATGGCTTGAAGCTCCCGATGCATCACCAGCAGCAAAGAGCCCTTTAACAGTAGTCATTTGGGCATAACCCCAGAAATATTCTTTGGGCGAGATATCTTCAGGACCGCTAATCCATGCTCCTGAAGCACCTGAATGCGAACTGATAAAATAGGGTTCGCATGCAGCAATTTCCGATGGCTTTTCTTCCGGCATAATATTGTTTGATGCCCAATGAAGTGCCTGGCTTACTGTCATGTCTAAAAAGTCTTCCCAGGCTTCACTTTCAAGCTCTTTCAGCATGCGTTTCTTTTCTGTTTCATCTTCAATATTATCAATCATTGCCCTGATAGCTTCATCAGTGTGCATATAAATCGGGCCTTTTCCATCTTGCAGGTCTAGCATCATCAGATGGTTTCTTAAATTAGCCGGAACTGGTTTTGATTTTCCATATTTCCCCCAATTTTCTAATTCACTTGCTCGTGTTTCCATATAGTTTTCACCATAAGCATTTTTTGCCTGTGCCTGGAAAAGTAAAAACCATGCACCAACTGGCCCGTAGGCATCCTTAAACCGTACAGGAACAAAACGAACTTCCTGACATGTCATTTCAGCTCCTGCTTTTATTGTAAAATAAGTACTGGCTCCTGAGTTAAAAGGTGGGTACCATGAACGACCTAATCCTTCACCAACTGATCGTGGCTTAAAAACATGTACTGCTCCACCCATTCCAACTAAAATAGCTTTCGCTTTAAATATATAGAATTTATTTTCACGAACACTAAAACCTGAAGCTCCAACGCAACTTCCATTTTCCATAATTGGCCCGGTAATAAAAATCCTTTCAAGATACTGACCATTTTCCCCTAATTCTTTTAATGCATTTTTAGCTGCTTCAGCAACAATGGTTTTATACGATTCCCCATGGATCATAATTTGCCACCGGCCTTCGTTTATATATTTTCCATCGTCATTTTTCCAGATGGGCAATCCCCATTTTTCAAATAAGTGAACTGATGAATCAACATGTCGGGCAATGTTTGCGACTAAATCATCCCGAGCTATTCCCATTAAATCGTTTTTTACATATTTAACATAATCCTCAATTGAATTTTTCCCTTCTTTTAATCCGATATACATATTAATAGCCGATAATCCCATAGCTACTGCACCACTTCTATCCATAGAGGCTTTATCAACTAGCGTTACTTTCAGATTATGTTTTTTAGCCCAGTATGCTGCTTCGTATGCAGCACCGCAAGCTGACATACCACCTCCAAGAATTAAAAAATCGGTAGTTATTTCTACTGTCTCAAACTGGTTCATATCTTACTTTATAATTTTAAAATTGAAAATAATGAAGGAATTTTGATCCGTCATCTTAAATTGTTTTAATAGTAACTATTTCGGGAATACCTAAAGATTCAGGTTCTGTTCTTAACAATGGGCTTTTTAAATCGTCGGTGCCAGTATTAAAATCCGCATCAGGCTTAGCCGAGCCTTCAGGAGTTGTTCGTATTGGAAATTTGAATCGTTTAACTTGTTTATTCCTGAATTTAACAGACCACATAATTGAATCAGTCCCACGCAATGGTTGAACTACAGCTCCTAATGGCATAAAATCCGCATAGCCTCTTACAGCAATTGCCTGAGTTGGACAAATTTTTACGCAATTATAACATTCCCAGCACATTTCAGGAGACCGGTTATAGGCTTTGTTTTTTTCTTTATCAAGAATCATTAAATCATTCGGACAAATATACTGGCAGGCAGTTTTATCCTGAGCTTTGCAACCGTCACATTTTTCATTAATTACAAAACTTGGCATAGGCTAAAGTTTAGGTTTATAAGTAGTACAAACATAATATAATTGCTTAAAAATACAATAATTCAATTTTGAGAATGATTAATTTGGAATTAGAAAGAATAAAATTTAATGGATACTATTATAAAATTATAATTTTTTAAAATTTATAATATATCAATAATATACATAAGTCTCAATAGTTGCTTCAATTATTAGTTTAATCACTTATCATTCTATTCAACCTTCTATTTAACCTACCTTTAAACAAACCATTTTTTGGTTTTGGTGTAATGTTAAAAATATAAACCGCATCAACTAATGGAAAAAATAAGAAGTTTCTACCTATATAATTGCTGCAATAAGCAATTTTGTATCCACCAAAAAAGTTAATCCTTTCAGAATATTTCCATCTCACCATTAATTTATGTTCCAGGGTTTCTGTATTCGTTGCAAAAATTCGATAATAATCCATATCAACCAAAAATTCAAGCCATTCGAAAAACAATGGCCCTTGAAAATCTACACCAAAATTCCATGATAATATATTATTAAAAATTTCAGTTCGTTGATAAAGCAAAGGTTGCTTAATGGGTTGAAATACACTATCATTATGGTATAAATTCATTAAAATCCCAAATTTATAAGTAACCAGAAAAACGTTTGCACAACATTCACACCTTTTAAAAAACCGACTTATAAGGAGTTCATTTTTTAAAGTTAATGTTTTAGGAATTAATGTTGTATCGCCAATCCATTTTCTAAAATTAGTATTTTGAGCAACATTTAACCCTAATTTGGGATAGTTAAGGTCGTGGTTAGTTGCAATGAGGATATTTCTTTCCCACCACTGGAATTTAAATGCGATATTCTGGCTAAAAATATTATGCAGTCCATTTGTTTTAACTTCTATTTTATCTGTTAAGCCTACTCTTGAAGCTTGAAATGCCCCAATTCTGAAATTTAATTTATCTAAATTATCTGCAGTTTCATTAGTCCATAGATCCTGTGGAAATGAAAAATGAAAAATGAAAAATGAAAAATGAAAAAGTAGTATTAGTCTCCTCTTTATATATCGATTATATTTTAGAGATTTTTTCCACATTTATCTTCTAATATTTTTTAACGTTTTTTCGTTTTTTAGTTCCCTGATTGCATCAAAAGCAATCCATTTTGATGATTTTGAGTCAATATTTTTAAGTTGATAACAAAGCTCAAGTGCTTTTTTATTTAAGTACATACTTCTTTTACCAATTTGACGAATTGCCCAATTTACAGCCTTTTTAACAAAATTTCTTTCATCAGTTGCTTCTTCTAAAATAAAAGGAAAAAATTCTTGAAATTTATTGTCATCCATTTTTTTGTCCGTAATTGCCAGGCTTGCCATTAAGGCAAAACCTGCTCTTTTTTCAAATTCTGGATTTCGTTTACTCCATTGTTTTGCTTTTTCGTAAGGGTTGGATGTTTTTTTTACAAAATGCATGATAAATGTATCACATATATCCCATGAATACAAGTCTTTAACCCAGTTATCAAGCAGGGCTTCACTGGCAAGTTTTGGGTCAGCAATCAATGAAGCAAGAATTTTTGCTTCATGACAATCTTCTTTCCATAACTGTAAAGCAAGTTCTTGATCTTTCCCAATTTCCTGTGCTAATTTCTTAATATACGGGATTTTTATACCAAATGCTTTTTCAGGTTTGTTAATACCAAAGCGATCGTAATTTTCAAGATTTTTTCTATCAGCTAGTTCTTCGAATTTTTTATAAATTTCATGAATAGTCATACTATAAAATATTAATTTTAAGAGTGATTAGGATATTTGTATGAAAATTTTATTCAGATATTTTCCATTCCTGTTCAACATCCCAGTTAGCACGTATGTTAACTTCTCCCTGGAAATATAATACATGCTCAGGTTGTATTTTCTTTAAATAATTACCGGTATCCCAAATTTTATTTCCATTATTATCGTAAATGAGTTTTAGTTTATAAGCCGCTGGATTAATATATTCGAATGTAACTATTCCATCAGCATTTGTATATTTTTCCATAACTACTAAATCTTTTGAATTAAGTAATTGTATGATTAATGGCGATTTAACACCTTTCATATTTAAAAGGAGCTTTCCATAAGTGTCAATTGTTGGTGTTTTAAATTTAAATTCCAAACTATCGGTGGTAAGATCATAAATATCAATAAAAGCATTAGGTTCAATAAATAACCTGTAATTTGCCCCTTCTTCCCATGCAGTATTAAGTATATACTTCCGAAGGTAAAAGTGATGTTTTTCAAAATTGAAAGATTTTTTCACTTCAATGGTATCAACAAGTTGAAATAAACTAATTTTTGAAGGATCAACTGCACTGAGTGGATGATCAGTTTCAATTATATAATTTGAACTTAAAGGAAGTGTCCCTTTGTTTTTTATAAATGGTTTAATAATAAGTTTTTCAATTTCCTTAATTTCTTCTTGTTCCTTTTTTCTTTTTAACCTCCCTGTTGATTTTTCTCTAAATCTTAAATATACTGTATCAGCTTTTGTTATCAGCTGATCTGTTGAGTCAAAAACATCATAATATAAAGCTATATTTAATGTGTCGCTATTAATTACAGCTGTATCAGTTATCCAGAAATCAACAGAATCATTTACGATATGTTTTTCTTTAATAAACCAGTTTTCTTCTGGTTGAAAATAAACTGGTTCTATTCTTACGGAATCAAATAATGGTCTGTTAAATACAAAACTAAGTTTTCTTCTGTCAGACCTTTCATTATTTGAAAGGTACTGAAGTTTAAATTCTTCAAGAAAAGTAAAAACAGTAAAATAATCAGTAAAATATCCTTTATGAATTGTATTGATAATAGAATCTTCAGTAATAGTATCATTTATTTCAATTTCTTCATAACTAAATTGTACAAGGGTGTCAATAAAACCAAATGACTCACCAGGTAAATCAAATTTGTAATTCATATTCTTGTCGATTAAAATAAATAAATTAAAAGTATCTATTTTAATATTATTTATAGTAAACTGGCCAAATTCGTTTGATTTTGAAACATAGTAAGGAACTTCTAGCAGTGGGGCTGAATCATTAAGATTATCATAAAGCAGGGCAAAAGCTCCTTCAACCGGACTATCCGTAAAAGCATCAATGACTAAGCCTGATAAACTAAGCGAATCAAGATCGTTGCCAGTTGAAAATACAAATTCAAACATGGGAATAGCATTCCCTTCATTATTATCAACTATTGCATCAGCAAAGTTTATGGTATAAGTTGTGTTTTCTCTTAAATCATCTTCAAATAAAATTTCCAGACTTTTTCCCTTATTTATAACTTGTGGTTTATTTTCTGTAGGAGGGGAAATAATTAATTTTTTTTGCATGTCTTTCAGCTGTACAAATTCATCAAAATATAATTCGAATTCTTTTTTATTGTAATTGCGTGTATACTTTTCCGGCTTACTCTTTATTAAAACAGGAGGCGTTTCATCTTTTGGTCCACCTGTTGGAGCAGCTATTTTGGCACATTGCGAAAAAAATATAACACAATTAATAAGAATGCATATTTTAAGTAATTTTTTCAATTAGTTAATTTTTAATAAAATTTGTACAAACATACAAAGTTTGAAAATATATGGTTCCTGAATCTATAAATATTTAACTTATTTAACCTGATAAACGAAATATTATTATTATTTTGAACGTATTCTTTATAGTTTTGCCTAAAATTAAATTATTATGATATTAGAATATATTACCTGGAATGTTAATCCTGAGATATTGAGCTTGGGCAGTCTTGCTATTCGATGGTATGGCCTTTTATTTGCATTATCTTTTTATTTAAGCTATGTGATTTTCACCCGTTTTTTTAAGATTGAAAAAGTTAACATTGAATTACTTGATAAATTAACATTATATATTGCAGTTGGTACAATTGTTGGGGCAAGGCTGGGGCATTGCTTTTTTTATGAACCCGGATATTATTTAAGTAATCCGATTGAGATTATAAAAATTTGGAGGGGCGGATTAGCTAGTCATGGAGCTGCAATTGGTATTCCGGTGGCTATTTATTTATTTTCCCGTACCACAAAAAAGAAATTTCTTTGGGTAATTGATAGGATTGTAATCGCGGTGGCCCTTGCTGGATGCCTTATTCGAGTCGGTAATTTAATGAATTCGGAAATATATGGCATTGAAACAAATAGTAAATCAGGATTTATTTATGCACGAACTTTTACAAGGTATTTTGATAAAGATGAAAGAATAGATAAAATTAGTTTTAATAAAGTTGAAAATGATTCTATTGTAAGGGAAAAATTTATTCCATTGGAAATGGTTATCCAATTTGATAAAAAATTACGAGATGAAGAGCGAATTAAAAGCATTTTACAACAAGAAATTAATACCCGATTACCCAGGAATTTAAATGATAATGAGTACAATATTTTTTATTCGCCGGGCGAGGACTTTACATATAATATAACTAAAGATGGCAGGAATTATAAAGCGACTATACATGTTTTAGGAGTTCCAAAATATCCTACTCATATTTATGAAGCATTAGCTTATTTACTAATATTTATATTGCTTATTTCAATCTACTATAGAAATAATGGGGTTTTAAGGCCTGGTATGACCTTTAGTATTTTTTTGATGACTGTTTTTACGGCACGGTTTTTTATTGAAATGATTAAAGAAAACCAGGTTGCTTTTGAAGAAACCATGAAATTGAATATGGGTCAAATATTAAGTATACCTCTTATAATCACCGGAATAGGGTTGTTTATATACTCTATATCAAAAACAAAAGAAGTTTAATTATTATTGAATGACTATTTTATGTCGATTGAAATAAAAAATATTACAAAATTTTATGGTGAGCAAAAGGTCTTAAGCGACGTTTCTTTTAAAGTTGATAAAAGTGAAATAGTAGGTTTTTTAGGACCAAATGGTGCAGGCAAATCAACCCTGATGAAAATTCTAACAGGATTTATAAATGCGGATATTGGCGAAACATTTATTGAAGGGATTAATGTAAAAGAGAATTTACTTGAGATAAGAAAAAAAATAGGATATCTACCTGAAAACAATCCTCTTTACCTTGATATGTTTGTGAAAGAATATCTCCAGTTTGTTGCCGGGATTTATAAATTAGGTAAAAATTCAAAACAAAGAATTAAAGAAATTATTGATCTCACTGGATTGGGAGTTGAACAAAGTAAAAAAATAGGAGCATTATCAAAGGGATATCGACAAAGGGTTGGATTAGCGCAAGCCTTAATTCACGATCCGGAGGTGCTGATATTAGATGAGCCTACATCAGGATTGGATCCAAACCAGATTATTGAAATCAGGAATTTAATTAAAGAAACAAGTAAACAGAAAACAATTTTACTTTCAACCCATATTATGCAGGAAGTACAAGCTATTTGTGAACGTATCGTAATAATTAACAAAGGCAAAATAGTTGTCAATGATAAACCAGAAAGTATTCAAAATTTTATGGGTGTCAATTATCAAACTGTTTATATTGAATTTGATAAACCTGTTAATGATGATTTAATTAATACTATCCATAATATTTCGAAAACCGCGAAATTAAACGAGCAATCGTACCTAATTCAAAGCGAGGAGAAAGAAGACATCAGGCCTGTAATTTTTAAATTTGCGGTTGATAACGGTTTAACTGTTTTATCTCTTCAGAAGAAAGAAAAAACGTTGGAAGAAGTTTTCCAGGAATTAACAAAAAGCAAATAATTTTAATAGGCACCCACAATCCATTCGAAACCTTGTAAAGGAAATTCATTGTTAATGTTTCCAGATTTTTTTAAACCAGAACTAGCCGATATAAATGATCCAGTTTGTATATAATTTAATGCTTGATGCAAACAAGCTTCTTCCAGATCCCCGAAATCTTTGTCTAGTCCATCATCTGTTAATGCATCAACCGGAAAGCCATCAAAATATTCACCATTACCATCGGCATTAACCCCTTTAAATGTTATAGGTGCAGCAACCATATCTTTGTATCGAAATGTGCGCATGCCAACAGGTTTTCCATGCGATGGTTCACCAATAATTTTTACATAAAGAAATGGAAGAACGCTGTTTATTACCAATTCGCTAGCTGAGGCTGAACCTGAAGTAGTAATAAAGAATACCCGGTCAAGATCAATTGTATTGGATACTTCCGAAAAATAATCGCTTGCATTATTCTCCGATTTATATTTATTAAACTCGAAGGTATTAAAAACCTGGCCATTAGCTTTTTTACCGGCAATTAAATTACTTAAAAATAAAGCAACGTTTACCTGCCCGCCACCATTATAACGCAGATCAATAATTAATTCATTAATCTGCTCATCTTTAAATAAAGAAAACAGACCGTTCAATTCATTAAAAGCAGGTTGAATAAATGAGTTAAAAACAAAATATCCTACTTTTTTATCTCCAATTAAAAAGAGCTTATAAGCAAGAATTGTTTCCTGGTTTATTTCTTGTTTTGTAGCTGTGAATGAATAAGTGTTTCCACTATAAT
>CAZBZX010000062.1:10069-14065 GCA_964496465.1 uncultured Bacteroidales bacterium | reverse complement strand
AAGAATTTTTCTAAACATTTCAACACCTGTACAAACAGTTTTTCTCTTGTTTGCTCCTAATCCAATCATTTCTAATTCTTCACCTGTATTTACAACACCTGTTTCAATTCTACCTGTTGCTACAGTACCACGACCAGTAATTGAGAAAACGTCTTCAACTGGCATTAAAATTGGTTTTTATTTTTCACGAGGTGGAACAGGAATCCATGAATCTACTGCATCCATTAATTCCATAATTTTATCTTCCCATTTAGTTTCTCCGTGCATAGCACCAAGAGCAGAACCATGAATAACAGGAGTATTATCCCCATCAAATTCATAGAATTCTAATAATTCTCGAATTTCCATTTCAACTAGTTCTAAAAGCTCAGGATCATCAACCATATCTACCTTGTTAAGAAAAACTACAATTTTTGGTACATTCACCTGACGAGCTAACAGGATATGTTCTCTGGTTTGTGGCATTGGGCCGTCTGTACCAGCAACTACAACTATTGCTCCGTCCATTTGAGCCGCACCAGTTACCATGTTCTTAACATAGTCAGCGTGACCGGGACAGTCAACATGTGCATAGTGTCTGTTAGCAGTTTGATACTCAACATGGGCAGTATTAATTGTAATACCTCTTTCTTTTTCTTCAGGAGCATTATCAATTGAGTCGAAATCTCTGATTTCTGATAACCCTCTTTTAGCAAGAACCATTGTAATTGCTGCCGTAAGTGTTGTTTTACCGTGGTCTACGTGACCGATTGTTCCAATATTAACATGAGGTTTGGACCTATCAAATTTTTCTTTAGCCATAATTTAAAATATTAAAATTATATAAATTAAATTTCTTTACATTATTTAGAGCCAATGATGGGAATTGAACCCATGACCTCTTCCTTACCAAGGAAGCGCTCTACCCCTGAGCTACATCGGCCTAAACGTGAGCGGGAAACGAGACTCGAACTCGCGACCCCAACCTTGGAAGGGTTGTGCTCTACCAACTGAGCTATTCCCGCTTGATTAATTATTGATTTAATGATTTATTGAATTATGATTTTAATATTTATGATTAAAATACTGAATCATGAAATCTTAAAATTATTAAATCGTTAATTTACCAAGTGGGGAGAGCAGGATTCGAACCTACGAAGTCATTCGACAGCAGATTTACAGTCTGCCCCAGTTGGCCACTTTGGTATCTCCCCAACGTTAAGGTTATTTCTTAGTACATATATTAAATATGTATCCTTTATTGTAACAATATAAAAAGAACTTTTTGTGAGCCGATGGAGGGATTCGAACCCACGACCTGCTGATTACAAATCAGCTGCTCTGACCAACTGAGCTACATCGGCAGTCTCTTTCAAAACTTAAGAATACCCCCTAAAAATCGGATTGCAAATGTATAAATATTTTATTACTAAACCCAATAATTAAAAATATTTTTGTATTTTTTTAAATACCTCTTATTTTTTCTTTATTTTTTGTTAATTGCTTTTTTAAAGCGGTAATTACATTATCAATTGCTTCTTCGAAAGTTTTACTTTGCTTTTTAGCAAATAACGAGGATTTTGGTACTTCTAATTTAACTTCGGCAATTTTATTATTGTCGGATTGAGAATTTTGAAGTCGTAGTGTAATTTCAACATTTGTAATGCCATCATAAAGCTTAAACAATTTTGACATTTTTGATTTAATAAAATCCAGTAGTTTCTTATCCGCATCAAAACCTAAAGATTGAATTTGAATATCCATAATTTTTCCTCCTGTTATTTTATGACCTAGGGTGGGCCTGGTTATAAATTTTTTTTAATTTTTCGAATGTGTTATGTGTATAAACTTGAGTTGCTGAAAGATTAGCGTGCCCAAGTAATTCTTTAACTGCATTTAAATCTGCACCATTATTAAGCATATGCGTTGCAAAAGTATGTCGTAATATGTGCGGGCTTTTTTTTTCGATAGTTGTAACATATGTTAAATATTTATTTACTACCCGATAAACAAACTTTTCATATAGCTTATCTCCTTTATCGGTAATAAATAAAAATTCTGTATTTCCAGCATTTGGGATATTATTGCGTAAAATCAAATATTTTTTAAATGAGTTTTCAGTCTCTACACAAGTAGGAATTATTCTTTCCTTATTTCTTTTTCCAAGCACTTTAATATTCTTACCATGTAGATTAAAGTCGTTGACTTTTAGATTTATTAGTTCTGATAACCTAATTCCGGTGAAGTAGAAAAGTTCAATTATAAAACGATCCCTTATACTTTTAAAATCATCACCAAAATCGATATTATCTAAAAGATTATCCATTTGAGATTGTTCAACAAATGATGGTAATCTTTTTTGATTTTTAGGTGCTAGAATTTTATTTAAAGGATTAGTATCAATTATATTGTGCCTTAGTAAATATTTAAAAAAAGATTTAAGTGTAGAAAGCTTTCGATTTACACTTCTGGGAGAGATATCGTTTTCAATTAAATTTACAATCCAACTTCTGATTAATTTAAAATCAGTTTTTGTAATGTCGAAATTATTTTCTATTTGCTGGGTAAATGCATAAAAATCATCAAGATCATTTTGATATGACTTAATGGTATGCAATGAGTACCTTTTTTCGAATTTAAGATAATTAAGAAAAGATTCTTTATGCATATTCTATAGCATGTGATATGAAACCACATACCTTAATGCGGCTCATAATTATTTATAGTTCTTCTCTTTGAAGTTGCTGAACGTAAATAGCATGTTTTTTTACAGCACGTTTCTTTTCAGAAGGTTTTGTAAAAGCTTGCCTATCTCTAAGTTCTTTTATTATTCCTGTTTTTTCAAATTTTCTTTTAAACTTTTTTAATGCTCTTTCGATGTTTTCACCTTCTTTTACTGGAATTACTATCATATTTTATTATTATTAAAAAATAATGAGCCGCAAAGGTATTAATTTGATATATTATTTTCAAAACAATTTAAAATATTTTTTCTTTTTTTTTATCCTATTATTTACAAATAAGAAATTTAATGAAAATAGGTATTTAAATTTACAAAAAAAATTGCATAATTCTAAGTGAATTATTTATTTTTCTATTCTAATTTAATATATGGTCGTAACCTATTTAAATCTGTGCTTTTTAAAATATTATTATCAATAAGTTCATTAAAATTGGATATTCTACCTTTAAATTCTCTATATGAAATAATAGCTTCTGCTTCGTATTTGTGAATATAGGGATGCTTCTGTAAATTGTATTTTTTAATAGTATTGAGATTTATTTTTTGAATTTCAGAAGTGTCAACATAAAACATTTTCTCTATTTCTTGGTAAAGATTTTCATTAATACCATAAATTTCTTTTAATTGTGATTTTTCGACAAAACCTCCCAATAGCATTCTATATTTAACTATCCTTGCAGAAAGCTTTCTATCTAAGTTCTTAATTTGTGCAAGTTGTATTGAATCAATTGAATTTAAATCAAAATAATAGATGGATTTTTTTCTTATTCTTTTTGTAAGAATACTGGTATCAATAACAATAAAAGGTTCCAAATTTTTATATGTTTCAAGATCAATTCCATAGATTTTTTTCAAGTCTTCTTTTTTATAAAATTTTCCACCTTTCTGTAAATATTTATTTAAAGTATTTATTTGTTTTTCGTTTAAACCTAGTTCTATCCAAGTTTTTTTATTTACAATATTTGGATCAAAATTGAAATAATTAATTTTAGTTGAAGCAATAGATGAATAATTATTGTCATCAATTTTTATTGATTTTTCAAATTCTTTAACCTCATTTTCAAAATTTGAATAATCAAAATCTTTTTTGCTGAGATCTAGAAAATTTAAATATTTACTTAATACTAATATTGTAATTAAGATTAATAGGACAATAATTGCATTGCGATCTCTCTTGTTGAAAGAGAAATACTCTTTTATAAACTTTTTCACTTAACATTATTTAAATAAATTTCTATAAAAATAATTAAAAACTTAATAAACCTAAACCATTT
>CAZBZX010000062.1:0-9969 GCA_964496465.1 uncultured Bacteroidales bacterium | reverse complement strand
ATTTCTATAAAAATAATTAAAAACTTAATAAACCTAAACCATTTGCAAAAACTAAGGCAATTGCAATTGGGGAAATAAATTTTACAAGAAATATAAATGCAGCAAGTACGGGCCCTTTAAGTTTTCCACCATGAGAAATTTCTTTAAAAACTTTATACTTTCCAAGAACCCAACCTAGAAACAGTGCAATAAACATACCACCAAGTGGAAGTAGAATATTTGATGCAATATGATCTAATAAGTCAAAAACATTTTTTCCAAAAAAAGTATAATCTGAAAAAATACCTAATGATAAGGAACATATAATTCCCAGCAATGTAGTTAATACAGTAGCAAATACCGTAGCAGTAGTCCTTTTCATTTTTAATTCTTCAGAAAAATAAGCAACAACAACCTCTAAAATGGAAATTGCTGAAGTTAAGGCTGCAATTGTAAGTAAAATAAAAAATAAGGTTGAAAATAATACTCCTCCAGGCATTAGTTGAAATACATTTGGAAGCGTTCTAAAGATCAATCCTGGTCCTGCATCTGGAGCTATATTAAAGGCAAATACAGCTGGAAATATAGCAATACCAGCTAATAATGCAATAAAAGTATCAGCTACCGTTACTTGAATTGCTGTTTTTACAAGGTTGTTATCCTTTTGAATATATGATCCATAAGTAATTAATGTACCCATTCCTATACTTAAAGAAAAAAATGCATGACCTAAAGCACTTAAAATTCCAGCATAGGTAAGTTTTGAAAAATCAGGTTTAAATAAAAAGTTTAAACCTTCATTTGCCCCATGAAGAGTAATTGCACGAACATCAAGGATAACAATTATTATTAATAAAATTGGCATTAATATAATTGAGTATTTTTCAATACCCTTTTTTACACCAATAATTACAATAGAACCAGTAAAAAACATAAATATTAACTGAAAGAGTAATGGTTTAACAGGTGAAACTTTAAATGCTTCAAAATAATTATTTATTTCGGTAGGAGTAGAATGAAAAATATCAGAGAAAGAAAAGAAAATATACCGCAAACTCCATCCTGCAACTACACCGTAAAATGAAAGTATTAGAAAAGCAGCTCCAACACCAAATACGCCGATGAATTTCCATAGAGAATTTGGAGCAAGCTTTACAAAGGCTCCAAAGGCATTTTTTCTTGATTTTCTTCCAATAATTAATTCTGAAAGCATAACAGGTAATCCAATTGCTGCTATGCAAGCAAGGTAGACAAAAAGAAATGCTGCTCCTCCAAATTGTCCAGTAATATATGGGAATTTCCATATATTTCCTAATCCGATCGCTGAACCTGCAGCTGCAGCAAGAACACCAAATTTACTGGTAAAAAGTTCCCGCTTAGCTCTTTCTGTTTTTGCCATTTTTAAAATTGGGTTTTTATAAAATTACAAAGTCGGAAATATAAAAATATATTCCGACTTTGTAATTTAAAAATTTGAAAAATAATTATAAACGATTTACACAGTTTAAATCATTGAAAGCAATTTTTAATCTTTCAACTGTCGATTTTTCACCTTCACGTAACCAAACTCTTGGATCATATTTTTTCTTATTTGGTTTATCCGCACCTTCAGGATTTCCTAATTGTCCTTGCAAATAATCGTGATTTGCAGCTTCATATTTTCTAATTCCATCCCAATATGCCCATTGCGTATCAGTATCTATATTCATTTTAATAACTCCATAAGTTAGGGCCTCTTGAATTTTAGCTTGTTCTGAACCTGAACCACCATGAAAAACAAAATTAACAGGTTTATCTTCAGTATGGAATTTATTTTTAATATAGTCCTGTGAGTTTTTAAGAATTTTTGGTTCTAATTTAACATTACCTGGTTTATATACACCATGAACATTTCCGAAAGATGCAGCAATCGTAAAGTTAGGACTAATTTTTTTTAGTTCTTCATAAGCTAAAGCGACATGCTCAGGTTGAGTGTAAAGTAGCGAATTATCAATATCTGTATTATCTACACCATCCTCTTCACCACCTGTAACTCCAAGTTCAATTTCAAGGGTCATACCTATTTTACTCATTCTTGCTAGATACTTTTTACATATTTCTATATTTTCTTCTAATGGTTCTTCTGATAGATCTAACATATGAGAACTATATAAAGGCTTACCATATTTTTGAAAATGTTTTTCTCCATAATCTAAAAGTCCATCAATCCAGGGAAGTAATTTTTTTGCAGCATGGTCGGTATGAATAACAACTGGAACACCATATAATTCGGCTAAATGATGAATGTGTTTTGCACCAATAATTGCACCAACTATGGCAGATTTTTCTCCTTCATTTGAAATACCTTTTCCTGACCAGAATGCTGCACCACCATTTGAAAACTGAACAATTATAGGTGAATTCACAACTTTAGCAGCTTCTAATACAGCGTTTACTGAATTTGTTCCTACTACATTAACAGCTGGTAAAGCATATCCGTTAGCTTTTGCATGAGCAAATAATTTATTAAGGTCCTCTCCAGTAATAACTCCAGGTTTTACTATGTCTAATACTTTCATTTTTAAATATTTAATTTATGTTTAACAACTATATTAACTTCTAAAAATCGAATCGCAAATTTACAAATAAAAATTAAACGTCAATGAAGTAATTTTCAATAAATTATTAATTTATAAAACAGGATTTTAATAGTAAATTATTAATAAACTGATTTTGTTTATCTTAGAATGGATAACCTATACCTATGGTAAAATTAAGAGCATCTCTATCATAATTTTTATAATCTATAATCCATTTATTTTTATCCTGGATAACTGGATCGCGAAGTTTTAAACCAACATCTGCCCGAAAAACAAAGAAAGAAAAATCAAATCGAGTTCCGAAACCAATCCCGACAGCTAAGTCATCATAAAATTTATTAAATGAGAACACAGCATTATCATTAAATTCTTTGTAGCGGATCGGATCGTCATTAATTGTTATTTTTTTTATTGCCCAAATATTTCCGATATCCATGAATAAAGCACCTTCAATAATCCAAATTAATTTAAACCTGTATTCTATGTTACCTTCTATCTTAATATCTGCAGTTTGATTAGGATAATCCAATGTATCTAAATCTTCAGTATTATCATATGTTCCCGGACCAAGTGTCCTCATCTTCCAGGCGCGAATACTATTAGCTCCTCCTGAAAAGTATTGTTTTTCAATTGGTAATAATCTGGAATTTTGATACGGATAACCTGCTCCGACGAAGAATCTGTAAGCTAAATTTTGTCTTTCATCTATTATATTATAAAATCTAAAATCAATTTCACTTTTTACATATTGGGAATATACTGTTTTAAAAATAGTGTAATCTCCAACTTGTGCAGTTTTGTTAAATGCCTTATTATAAGCCGTTAATATATTGCCTGCAGATTCAGCTTTTAATTTGAAAAATAAAGAATTTTGATTTTTTCTAATATCCTGGTTGTTGTAAGTAAAGGAGTAATTTGTTGCTGTAATTACATGATTTTCATATGAATACTCTCTATATGTACCCGCTATTCGATTGGCGAAATCTGGACTTTTATATGGAATATTTACCAGGTTAATTTCTAGAGGGTTTAATTTATGTTTTACGAATTCATTTCCTTTCCATACATATCCAAAACCTAAATTTCCAATTGAACCAGCATAAATAGGTTTTTTCAGATAATTATAAGAAAGATTAATATTTGTTTTTGGATTGTATTTTTGAATAAACTCTTCCATTTTAAAAGGCAATAAGAATTTTTGAATTATAAGGTTTGCTTCAGATCCAAGTTCAAGTGAATTAGTAAATCCTTCTTTTTCTTTTCTTAATGTTTCAAATGCACCTCTGATCTTAAAATCAAAAACTTCATAATTTTTAAATAAATTTTTATGCTTATATAATATACTTGCGGCTCCTCCGAGGTTACCAGAAGAATTTGTGCCTTCTAATTCAAATGAATAAGCCTGAAGTTTAGAACGGGTCATATATATGAAACATGATAGATTTGCAGTGTCCTTTGGATTAGTATAGTTTATTGAATCGGATTTTTTAAATTGAATATTGACTTGTTTATTTAATTGTAAAGATGAAAGGTGTGTGTAGGTACTTTTTATACCATCAGTGTTATAAATATCGCCTTTATTAATATAAATTGACTGATAAATTATTTCTTTGTTTGATTTGAAAGATTTATTATAGATAAATAATAAATCTTTATAAGGTAAAGTGTCAAGTTTTTCATCATAAGCCTTGCCTTTAATATTGAATGCTTTTGTATTATATTTTGGGTAAATATAAATATTATCGAATTTATATATTTTAAACGGAGACTCAATTAATTCATTCTTTTCATTTGTGAAAACATATTTTTTTACATTAATAGAAACATTCACTAGATTATTTTCTATAGTACTATCTATTTTAAAGTACATGAATTGTTTTGTATAATCGTAATAACCGTAATTCCTTAAATATTTTTCAACTCTGATTCTTTCCTCATTAAAATTTTCAAGATTTATAATATCACCTGATCTTATTAATGAATTCAAAGTATCGCGAAGTATTAAATCTACTATTAAACTATCATCTATTGAATATTCAATTTTATTTATAAAATAAGGATCGTTTAAAACGATTCGATAAATAAGTTTTGCCTTTTTATTTTTATATTTTATTGAATCAGTTACAATTGCATGGTAATAACCACAGCTATTTAAATATTGAGTGATTTGTTCAGAAGATTTCCTTGCTAAATATTCATCAAAAATAACAGGTTCTTCACCAATGTTTCTAAGCCCGTTGTTAAATTTATTAGTTTTATGTTTTTTTGATAGATTATAAAGTCCTAAATGAAATTTTACACCTAATATTTTTCGGTTTGGTTTTTGTTTCAGGTAAGTTTTTAGTTCACTTTTTTCAATTTTTCTTGAATCACACTTTAATTTATATTTATCAAATAGATATTTGTCATCAGGAATATATTTTGTTGAACGACAAGAAAATAATAGGAACATGGAAATGATACTTAAAAAATATCCAATTTTTTTACTATTTCTGATAATATTTTTCAAATTTACAGTTTCGAATAGATTGATTTAATTCACAAAAATTGTGCTAAGCAAAAATAACATTAAATTCATTAACTCGCTACGACAGAAAAAATTCAGGCAAATTCATCAGCAATTTATTGTTGAAGGTGAGAAATTAGTTAAAGAAGCTTTATTCTCTGGTTTCAACATAAATCAACTTATTGCTACGGAAAATGGATTAAATAGTTTAGTAAATGATAATAGAATTAATAAATACGATTTTAATGTAGTTAATGAAAAAGAATTAAATAAAATAAGCACTTTAACAACTCCTAATAAAGCGCTGGCTGTAATTTCTATTCCTGAAAGGAATTTTGCGAATTTCAATTTTAATGAAGGATTAATTTTAGGATTTGAGGAAATAAATGACCCGGGAAATCTTGGAACAATAATAAGAACAGCCGATTGGTTTGGAATCAAATCTATCATTTGTTCTAATAATAGTGTTGATGTTTATAATCCAAAAGTAGTTCAGGCAACAATGGGCGCAGTATTTAGAGTAAATGTTTATTATTGCGATTTAAATGAAATTGTAAATATCAATAAAAGTAAACTTATTGTTTATGGAACATTTATGGAAGGAAAAAATGTTTTAAAAGAAAAAATTCCTGAAAATAGTCTTATTCTTTTTGGAAATGAGTCGAAAGGTTTAAGCAATAAGTTAGCTTCTTTAGTCGATCATAAAATTACAATTCCAACTTACTCAAAAAATGATAATAGAACAGAGTCATTAAATATCTCAATTGCTGTATCCGTCATTTGCGCTCATTTGAGAAACAATTAGAGTTCTATTCAAAACAAAAAGAAAGGTAAATCATATTTGATTTTATTTTATCAATAATGCTTACATATTTTGGATATTTGGGATGTGGCTCGTGTTTTAATATATCGCGTTGACCAAAATCCATTCGTATTTCCGTTGATAATTTAAAAAATTCAAAATAATAATCAACCCCAACTCCAACACCGTAATAATAATCGAAAGGTTTAAAACTGATGAAACGAGGTAAGTCTTTAGGGTCTTCATCGTCAAATTTTTTACTCGATGACATATCATAGCGAAAAGTCACATCAGTTATTAAATATGGCCTGTAATTTTTTATTCTATCTGCTTTTAATTTTACCATAACAGGTATTTCAATTGGATAATAATCAATTCGTTGACCTGTATATTTATCATTTATATAGGTTCCGCCATCATTTTTATAATAATAAATTTTTCTAGAACCAAAAGACATACCGGGAAGGACTCTTAAATCCATATAGTCATTTAATCTTAAGCTTGAAATAATACCTACATGAAACCCTGGATTTAGTAAAGAAACATCAGCAAACATTCCACTATCAACTGCCAGTTGATTTAACCTTATATCAAAATCACAAGTATTTAATCCTAATACAAATCCAAAATGAATCCATTTTTGATCTATCTCCTGATAGTTTAATACTGTTTCCATTTGAGCATTTAGGCCCAATGAGAAAGCAAATAAAATATAAACTAGTTGTTTTTTCACTAAAATGATCTATGCATTTAAAAACTATTATAGGCCGAAAATATTATAATATTTGATGAATAAAAAATTTTAATTACAGTTTGTAAGCAATATATATTGTTGCAATTCCAAAGCTTACTTTATTCATTGATATTTTTGAGAACCCTACAGATTCTAAAAGTTTTGTAAATTGATTTCTGTCAGGAAAATTTTGTACAGAAATTGGTAAATAACTATATGCGTATTTATTTTTTGAAATCAATTTTCCTATAACAGGTAAAAGAAAATTAAAATATAGCCAATAAATTTGTTTAAATGGAAAACCTTGAGGTCTGCTAAATTCTAAAACAATAAATACTGCGTTTTTTTTTAAAATTCTGTAAATTTCTTGTAAACCAAGTTTAAGGTTTTCAAAATTTCTTACTCCAAAGGCTACTGTTGCAGCGTTGAATTCGAAATCATCAAATGGTATTTTTTCAGCATCTCCAATTGATAAGTTAATTCTATTTGACAGATTGTTTTTACAAATTTTCTTTTTTCCTCTTAATAGCATTTCTTTTGAAATGTCAATACCTTCAATTTTTGCTGTTTTTATTTTCGCCAATTCAATAGCTAAATCAGCTGTTCCGGTTGCGATGTCAAGAATTTTAATTTTTTCAATTGATGAATTTAAAGCAGAAATTAATGATGTCCGAACTTTCCTGCGCCAAATTTTATCTACACCAAATGATAGAAAATGATTTAAGAAATCATATTTTGGAGCAATATTGTTAAACATTTGTTCAACCTGGATCTTTTTGCCTTCTTCGGAAGTTAAATCTGGTTTAGTTGTCATCATATCAAAATCGTAAAAATAATCAAAATTCAAACTTTATATAGTTTGTTACCATTTTCTATATTAATTCACACAAGAAAATATTTAAAATGTTTATTTTAGAGCACAAATTAACTGTATTAAATTGATAAATATGTATACTATTGAATACCTTAAAAAGTTCACATCAGAAGTTTTTAAAAAAATGGGTTGTTCAGATGAACAGGCTGAAATGATTACCAATGTTTTTATTGCGGCTGAATTACGAGGAATCCCATCACATGGTATGCTTCGAATTAAAGATTATTACCAGCTTTGGAAATCAAATAGAATTAATATTAATCCTAATGTTAAAATTGTACATGAAACTCCTAGTACTGCTGTTGTTGATGGTGATGGTGCAATTGGTATGGTCGCTGCAACAAAATCAATGAAGATTGCCATAGAAAAGGCTAAAAATGTTGGTACAGGTTGGGTATCTACACGAAATTCAAATCACTATGGTATTGCTGGTTATTATTCGATGATGGCCTTAAATGAAGATATGATAGGTATAGCAATGACGAATGCCAATCCGGTGGTTGCTCCAACATTAAGTACTAGCAGGTTACTAGGTACTAATCCAATAACTGTTGCCATTCCTGCCAATAAATATCCACCTTTTGTTGCTGATTTTGCTACAACTCCAATTGCCAGGGGCAAATTAGCTGTAGCAGAAAAACAAGGTAAAAAGGTTAGTTTAGGATTTGTTCAGGATAAAGAAGGTAACCCAACAGATAACCCTTCCATTTTAAAGGAAGGTGGATCAATGCTTACTTTAGGCGGAGATTATGAACATGGCAGTCATAAAGGTTATTGTTTGGCTGCAATTGTTGACATTTTTTCTGCTGTATTTTCAGGTGCAAATTTTGGACCTTTTGTACCACCATCTGTTGCCTATTTACCTGTTCTTGATGAGAAAGTGGGAGAGGGCACAGGCCATTTTTTTGGGGCCATGCGTATTGATGCGTTTCAAGAGTCAGGAGTTTTTAAAAACCAAATGGATAAGTGGATTGAGACATTTAAAAATGCCAAACCTGCAAAAGGATACAATAGGGTATATATACCGGGTGAAATTGAACGAGAAAAAGAAATTGAAATTAGAAAATCAGGGTTAGATATAATTCCTGCTGTAAAAAATGAATTAATAGAAATTGCAAAAGAGCTTGGCATCGATTTTATGTAAAATTTTATTTTCATCATGCAAAATATAAGGCTTGACCATGAATTGCCTGAATCAATTGAAAAATGGGGCTGGAAATACCATCATTTAGGTATTCCTACTAATGAAATTATGCCAAACGAGAGATATTTGCCTCAATTTAAGTTTTATGTTTCCGGATTTAGTACCAGCCCTTATGGAATTGAATGGATGCGATTTGAGCCTGATAGCCCAATAGATAAATTAATACAAACCATTCCGCATATTGCTTTTGAAGTTGAAGATTTGGATTATGAACTGACTAATAGGGAATTAAATATTATTACATGGCCAAATAAACCTGCAGATAGAGTTAGAGTAGCAATGATTGAACATAACGGGGCACCTATTGAATTAATAGAATTTAAAAAAGATAAATAACTACTCGACGATTACTTTACAAATATTAAAGTTTTTTTTAAATGTGAAAGCATTTTAAATTTTTATAAGGTACAATTCACTACATAAAATTTACAATTCACTACATTCTGTTTTTTTCTTTATAAAATTATTAAGAAAATTGTTGTGAATTTTAATTTATAGATGTGATGAAAACAAGAAGACTAAATTCAATTATTACGGCCATTTTTATTATGCTTAGTTTGAATGCTGAAGCTGGAATAAATAAAATAATGAATCCTGGATTAAATGGCGATAATGACAAAGTAAAAGTTAGAATCAATGTGGATGGTGATGATATTATTATCAACCAAATTGAATCTGCGGATTCTTATTCAGGATATGATTTAAAGTATAAAGGGAAAATTGTAGTCACAGATGACGATAAAGATATTAAAAGCATTTCCCCGGAAGGTTATTTATATATTGATAAAAAAGCCTTTGGAAATGAAAGATCGATTAAGATTGAAAGTGATGTAAATGGGAAATTGACAAAAAAATATTATGAAGGAAAAAATGAAGTTGATTATAATACAAAAGGGAAAGAATGGTTGTCTGAAATTTTAATAGATATAATCCGTTCATCAGGACTTGGTGCTGAGGAACGTGTTAAAAGGATTTATAAACAAAATGGAATTAAAGGCTTATTGGAAGAAATTGAATCAATCAGCAACAGTTACTCAAAGGAAACCAAAGTAATGTTTATTGAAGTTGAGATTTATAATCAATCAAATAAAAGCATTCGAAATTTGTATTATCAAATTTTGGTAGATAAAATTCAATTATCAGAGTATGATCTTTCAGAATTGATTCCGCAGCTAGCTGAAATTAGTTCAAATAGCACTAAAGGGACATTGTTACGCGAAATTTTATATAAATACTCGTTATCCAATGAGAATTTGGTTAAACTTTTGGAAGCAACTAAACGTTTAGATTAT
>CAZBZX010000061.1:0-14386 GCA_964496465.1 uncultured Bacteroidales bacterium | reverse complement strand
TTTATCAAGAAGCTGTCTAGATTTATAAACTTGCGGATTTTAGGCTTAGGCGGGACTACCGGGCTGCGCTATGCCCCGAAATAAAAAATATAAAAATAAAAGAACTTTATGCAAATCATAAAACATTCCCGATTTCTATGTCCTCCCGCCTTACACTGCCGACAGGCAGGTCATACCGATACTTACCCCCGTCTTGATTTTACACGATATTGGCAAACGTTTATTTTCTAATACCTTTAATCTTGTAATTATCAACATAACCTAATGGACCTTCTCCCCAATTAATTGAAAATTCAACTTCGTCCTCATTTATAAATTTCCCGGTCAAAATATAATATTGAATTAATTCTGTTAAAAATTCTCCTTTTGAGTTTATTGCTGGATTAATTGATTTCTCAGGTCTGTAACTTATAGATAATCTACCTATACTATCTTGATCTTCATCAATTACTTCTCCAATATTTGATTTCTCATCATATTTGAATAATTCAATTTTACCTTCATAAATTATTGTATCATAAGTATGTGATACTGTTTCTTGTATACTTACATAGGTTGTGAAAATATAATCTCCAACATATTTAGTCCTTTGATCAACTTCTTCTTGTTCATTTTTTTTACATGAAAAAATGAAAATAATAATTAGTGTCAGAATAGTAAATTTTTTCATGGTTGTTAATTGTAAATATTTGCCAACTAGTTATGTACTAGTTACTTTATAAATGATTGACTCCTAAATACAGGAATCAAAAGCATCTTATAAAATTTTTCACTCATTATATACATCTCGTTATGCTGCTTACCCCTAACTTACTTTGTTTCCCTCTTTTGTAAGCAAGAGCTAAATTATAAAAGTGTATTATAAAATCAAATTTTCAGTTAGTTATTACTAAAGGGTAAAAAAAATCCCATAAAATAACTAAACATTGTTTGACTTCTGTTTGACCTGGAAGGAAATAAAAAGCCTCACAATTCTGTAAGGCTTAATTTTGTTGGTCGGGGTAGCAGGATTCGAACCTGCGACCCCCTGCTCCCAAAAAATCTAAAAGCGAAAAAGGTAGAGAAACACTTGATAATATTCTGATTTTGTGTCCGAGCCATCATAAAGAATTTGATTATGGATTACTTAAAATATTAAATCACAATATGGATTTCGTCGAGTTTGAATTAAATGGATTAAAATATAGGCTAAATCTGAAAATTGAATAAAAACGCTCTACAACATTTTGAATAAGTAATGGAAGGAAAAATACTAAATATCAAAGTTTGTAGCTCGCATCGACGTCATCTCGTTTTGACAGGAAAGTGCCATGCAGTCTACCACTACTTATACAATTGGACGTTGAATTTGAAGTCTCACAAAACGGAGAATTCTTTTTTGTATTTACTTATTTATAAAAAGGCTTTTAGTTGAGAATTCTGGATCACAGGTGATATTTATACTCAATTTACGTAAACCAGCTTCATCACCAGGTGTGGGGATATGAGTTAAATGTGCTTCACAATTTTTTAAGTTTTTCAATTTTTCTAAGGCCATTTGCGCTGCAGGATTCGATAATGCACTTATACCAAGAGCGATTAAAGTTTCCTCTAAATCGAGACTTACCATTTTTCCTTTTAATATATCCTTTTTAAGGAATGCTATCGAGTCGATAATATTTTTGGGCAGTAGATGTATATTATCAGGTAATCCTGCCATATACTTGGTTGCATTCAGAATCAGGCTTGATGAAGCATGCATAAGTGGGGAATTTTTTCCTGTTATTATTTTCCCATCTATTAATTCAATAGCAGCTCCACAAAAAATACCTTGATTTCCTTTTCCTTTATTTTCCCCTTCCTTAGCAGCCTGTCTTGCAGGCAAAACTGTTAATCGTTTTTCAACCTTTGCATTTACTTTTTGCATAATCATGTCAGCCCACTCTAGCGTATCTTTATCCACTAATCCCATCACATATTCAACAGCGCACCTGAAATATCTGCGTATAATTTCCTGATATGATGCCTCTTGTATTACATTGTCATTAACAATACCTGAACTGGCACAGTTTACCCCCATATCAGTTGGAGATTGATACATGGCCTTTTCTCCTGTTATTTTTTCAATAATTTTCTTCAGCAAAGGAAATGCTTCAATATCGCGGTTATAATTTACAGTTTCAATATTATAGGCTTTTAAATGATGTTCATCAATTAATACAACATCTTTAAGATCAACTGTTGCTGCTTCATATGCAACATTAACTTTATGGTCAATAGGTAAATCCCATATAGGAAAAGTTTCGAATTTTGCATATCCTGCTTTTACACCATGTTTATATTCATGATAAAGATTACAGAGACAGGTACCAAGTTTCCCACTACCTGGTCCTGGACCGGTAACTATAACAATTGGTTTGGTAGTTTTTATGTATTCATTTGCTCCGTACCCATCATCACTAACAATCAAATCAACATCAGTAGGATAGCCTTTTGTAGCATAATGTGTATATACTTTAACGCCACTATGTTCAAGTTTATTTTTAAAAGCTTTGGCGGAAGGTTGATTTTGGTAGCGAGTAATAACAACAGCCGTAATTTCTATTCCCCATTCTCTAAAATCATCTATATTTTTCAGCGCATCTACATCATAAGCAATCCCAAAATCGGCCCGTATTTTTTTTCTTTCAATATCACCAGCATGAATACAAAGAATCACATCAATTTTTTCTTTAAGCATCTGTAACAAGCGCATTTTAACATTGGGATCAAATCCTGGTAATACTCGTGCAGCATGATAGTCAAATAATATTTTACCGCCAAATTCAAGATATAGCTTATCGTTGAAACGATTTACTCTTTCCAAAATGGCAGATGATTGCTCATTTAGATATTTTTCATTATCAAAACCAATATGATTTGTTTTTTCCATTATAATTAAATGTTTTTTATTCTTTTATTCCCAAATGATATTCTTGCAAAGATTTTACCTTGTATTCTCCGTTTCGCCGATCTTTTATACCCATGGTTGCAGCTAACGCAGCAGATGTAGTTGTAATATACGGCACCTTATGTTTAATTGCAGCTTTTCTAATGTATGAATCATCATACTCACTTAACTTACCAGCCGGAGTATTAATTACTAAATCAATACTGCCATTTTTTATTGCATCCACAATATTTGGTCGTCCTTCATATACTTTATTGATTAATTCAGCTTCAAGACCATTCTTTTCAAGAAATTTTTTTGTTCCATCTGTTGCTAGAATTTTAAAGTTCATATCCTGAAAATTTTTTGCTGTTTGGACTATTTTATCTTTATCTCTATCAGCAATAGTAATTAACACATTACCTTCAATGGGTAAAACAGTTTGAGTAGCTTCCTGAGATTTAAAAAATGCAAGACCATAACTATCTGCTAAACCAAGAACTTCACCAGTTGATCTCATTTCCGGGCCTAGTAAAGGATCTACGTCAGGAAACATATTAAATGGAAATACAGCTTCTTTAACTCCAAAATGATCAATTTTTTTATCTTTTAAATCAAACTCAGATAGTTTTTTCCCAAGTAAGATTTGAGTAGCTATATTGGCCATTGAAATATTACATACTTTCGATACCAAAGGCACGGTACGGGAAGCTCTTGGATTTGCTTCCAATATATAAACGGTATCTTCAAAAATAGCATATTGGATATTCATTAATCCAACTACATTTAATTCAATAGCTATTTTCTTTGTGTATTCATAAATTGTTTTTTTATGTTTATCAGATATAATAACCGGAGGTATAACACATGCTGAATCTCCGGAGTGAATTCCAGCATACTCAATATGTTGCATTACAGCTGGAACAAATGCATTATTACCATCTGCTATTGCATCTGCTTCTGCCTCAATAGCATCTTCTAAGAATTTGTCAATAAGTAAAGGTCTGTCAGGAGAAACATCAGTTGCTGCTGCGACATATTGGACTAGCATATCTTCATCAAGCACAATTTTCATTGCTCGTCCACCTAACACATATGATGGCCTTACCATTAATGGATATCCAATTCTATTTGCAATTACCTTAGCTTCATCAAGTTTGCTGGCCATTCCTGATTCAGGTTGGGGAATACCTAGTTTTTCCATTACTTTACGAAAGCGATCTCTATCTTCTGCAAGGTCAATTGTATCAGGTGTGGTTCCTAATATTTTCACACCTGCTTCTGCTAATTCATTTGCTAAATTCAATGGAGTTTGTCCACCATATTGCACAATAACTCCTTCTGGTTTTTCTTTTTGGTATATACTTAAAACATCTTCAACAGTTAGAGGTTCGAAATACAATTTATCAGATGTGTCATAATCTGTTGACACTGTCTCAGGATTACAATTAACCATAATAGATTCAAATCCAGCATCTCTGATAGCAAAAGCAGCATGTACACAACAGTAATCAAACTCAATTCCTTGTCCAATACGGTTTGGTCCACCACCTAATACCATAATTTTTTTACGATTACTCACTTCTACTTTATCAGGTGCATTATAAGTTGAAAAATAATATGCCGCATTTTCAACACCACTAACAGGCACAGGCTCCCAAGCTTGAGAAAGCCCAAGTGACAAACGTTTATCTCTAATTTCTTTTTCAGGAACAAGTAAAAGTTGAGATAAATACTTATCAGCAAAACCATCTTTTTTAGCTTGAATTAGAAGGTCATTAGGCAATGCTTTACCTTTATACCTATGTATTCGTTCTTCTAAATCAACTAGCTCTTTCATTTGCGAAACAAACCAGTGTTTAATATGAGTTCGCTTAAAAAGTTCATCAATATCAGCACCTTTACGCAATGCTTCATACATAATAAACTGCCTTTCACTTGATGCATGAACAAGCATTGTCATTAACTCGTCTAAAGTTTTCTTATTAAAATCTTTTGCAAAACCTAATCCATACCTTCCGATTTCCAATGAACGAATTGCTTTTTGTAAAGCTTCTTTATAGTTTTTGCCAATACTCATTACCTCACCAACAGCCTGCATTTGGGTTCCAAGTTTATCCTCCAGTCCATCAAATTTCTCAAAAGCCCATCGAGCGAATTTAACAACTACATAATCGCCAGAAGGAGTATATTTTTCTAATGTTCCATCACGCCAATAAGGAATTTCATCCATTGTTAATCCTCCTGCTAATAAAGATGAAACAAGAGCAATTGGGAATCCTGTTGCTTTTGATGCAAGTGCTGATGATCGAGATGTTCGGGGATTTATTTCAATTACGACAACTCTATCTGTTTTCGGATCATGAGCAAATTGTACATTTGTCCCTCCAATTACCTCAATTGCTTCGACAATATCATATGAATATTTTTGTAAACGTTTTTGAAGTTCAGGATCAATTGTTAACATAGGTGCAGTACAATATGAATCACCCGTATGGACTCCCATAGCATCAACATTTTCAATAAAACATACTGTAATCTTCTGATTTTTAGCATCTCTTACAACCTCTAGTTCAAGTTCTTCCCAGCCTAGCACAGATTCTTCAACTAGTATTTGATTTACTAAACTAGCTGATAATCCTCTTGCCGCTATTGTTCTTAATTCTTCAATATTATAAACTAATCCACCACCAGTGCCTCCCATGGTATAAGCAGGCCTTATTACGACAGGATATCCTAATTCCTCAGCAATCTTTTCAGCATCCTCAACCGTATTTACTGCTGTGCTTTTCGGCATTTCAATACCCAGCTTATTCATTGTATTCTTAAATGCAGTTCTGTCTTCGCCCCGTTCTATCGCATCAATATTAACACCAATTACTTTTACATTATATTTTTCTAAAATTCCTTTTTTTGCCAATAAGGAAGAAAGATTTAAACCTGTTTGTCCACCTAAATTTGGAAGCAGTGCATCAGGTTTTTCTTTTTTAATAATTTCTGTTAAAGCATATTCATTTAATGGCTCGATATAGGTAACATCAGCCATGCCTGGATCGGTCATAATAGTTGCAGGGTTGGAATTTACTAATACTATTTTATAACCTAATGAACGTAAAGCTTTGCAAGCTTGAGTACCTGAATAATCAAATTCACAAGCCTGTCCAATGATAATTGGTCCTGAACCAATTATTAATACTTTATTAATATCATCGCGTTTTGCCATAGTTTGTAATCAATTTGTTTTTAAAAATTAGAGTGTTTAATTATTTTTAAATGCAATTTAAAAAAACAATACAATTACAAATTGAAAGTTATTAATATTAATAAATCTTTATTAACAAAATTGTTAAAAGTCAAACCAGGTAACATTTTCAGAAGGTAAATAAATACACAGGTTAGGATTAAATTGAAATGAGCTTTGTTATGAATTGCAATGTTATTTTTATAGAATTCAAAATTACATATTCTCTCGCAAAAAGGATCATTCTTCATAATTTAAATTTTTGTGACTTGTCTCAAAAATTAAGTTTTAGTGACAACTTATTTCAGGACAATACATATTAAAAAATCGCTATGGAAAATATGCAAAACAATTTAAGAAGTTTCAGAGTCATAAGTTTTTTTAGATTTAAATTGGGAACACTTAATAAAAGCTTTATTAGCTGCTACTTTCAATTCTAATGAAATATAAAATTGAATATAGTTTTGGAAGTAACTATTGTGTAATTTGGAGCCAAATACTTCAAGTATAAAATAATTAAACAGTTAATCAAATTTAAACTTTATTTAAACCAATAAAAAAAGAGGTTATAAAAATTAATTTACAACCTCTTAATTATCAGTAAGTCGGGGTAGCAGGATTATTCGTCGCTAAGCTCCTCATGAACTCGTCGTCGTTCCTCCTCCTCGGTTCGAACTTAGCTTGAAACCCATATGCATCCTATAAATAAAAAAGGGAACACAAAAGTGATCCCTTTTTCATTTGTCGGGGTAGCAGGATTCGAACCTGCGACCCCCTGCTCCCAAAGCAGGTGCGCTAACCGGACTGCGCTATACCCCGAAATATTAAAAAGAACGAATAATATATTTTTCAGTCCTCTACTGCGACCCTCCCGACTTCCATAGTCGGGATGCGCTAGTCCCGAAAAATTTGAATTTTCGATTCAATAATTTTTCGAGGATCCTCGAATTTTATTCAAAGCTATGCTTTGGAAATTCGGAACCGGACTGCTTGCCCGACTGAAACATTCAGACGGACGCTATACCCCGAAAATATTTAAAGAACGTTTTATTTTAAGGCTGCAAATGTAAAAAATATATTAGTATATGCAATATTAATTATTCTAATTTTTACTTAAATTATAATTTAATACCGGTGGCTTCAACTAGTAATTGCTTTGTAATCCCGTTTTTGACTAAATATGAGTTTACTCCTAATTTACTAACTGATTCAACATTTCTATGTTCATCATCAAAAAAAATACATCTTGGTAAATGGAATTTTTGACTTTTTATATAATTCATAAAAATGATTTTGTTTATCAGCGGGATAGATTTCTTCATAATCGATAAATTTTTCAATATCAAATTTAGTAATTAGCTCTTTTGCTATTTCTGGAGAATAAGTACGGGAGGCAACTCCTATCTTTATATTATTTTTTTTGCAATTTCTCTAGAATTTCAAATGAGTCATTATATAAATGAATATATCTCCCTACAGCATCATATATTTTACTATTTTTAATTATATATGGAGGAGTTGTGCAATCGCACCATTCACCTCCAGCGTTCCATAAAGTAAAATCAAGATCAAAGACTATTAACATAATTGAATAAAGATTAATTGTTAGATTGTTAATCTGTTAATCTGTTAATCTGTTATATGAATGTATAGATAATTTACATTGCTATAATATTCTTAGCTAAATATATTTTCAATTAAACAACACTCAAACAATTCAGCAGTTAAGCAATTCAACAATTTAATAATTTAAATAAATTCACTTAATTCAAGCCAGCGATCTGACTTGTTATCAATTTCTGTAATTATTTCAACCAGCTTATTTGATTTTTCGATTAATTCATCATTTGATAAAGTTCCTGAGCTTATTTTATCTTCCAATTCCTGCTTAACCTTTTCTAATTCTGCAATTTCATTTTCCAGTTTTTCATACTCTAATTTTTCTTTATAACTTAATTTTGTTTTTATTTCATTTTTCGGTTTTTCCTTTATAGTACTTTCTTTTTTTGTAATTATTTTTTCTTGTTTTTTTTCTTCTTTAATAACTTCACGGTATATTGTATAATTACCAGGATAATCTTTAATCTCACCATCTCCTTTAAAAACAAATACATGATCAACTACTTTATCCATAAAACACCTATCATGCGATACTATTATTACACAACCTTTAAAACCAGCCAGGTAATCTTCCAGTATATTAAGTGTTACAATATCCAGATCATTTGTAGGTTCATCGAGAATTAAAAAATTTGGATTTTGCATAAGAACTGTTACCAGGTATAATCTTCTTTGCTCACCTCCGCTTAATTTATAAACAAATTGATTATGTGTTTCATAACCAAATAAAAAATAATTTAAAAATTGCTCAACAGATAAACTTTTTCCATCACCTAATGGAACTGTTTCAGATATATTTCTTACAATATCAATTACTTTAGTGTTTTTATTAAATCGCAATCCGGTTTGTTTATAATAAGCATATTTAATAGTCTCTCCAATTTTAATATTTCCAGAATCAGGTTTAAGATTTTGTGTAATGATATTTAAAAAAGTTGTTTTTCCCGTACCGTTTTTTCCAATAATTCCAATTTTTTCAAAACGGCTGAATTTATATGAAAAGTTTTCCAGGATTTTAATTTCACCAAATGATTTTGATAAATTATCAACTTCAAGTATCTTTTTTCCAAGCCTGGCAGATTTTACAATCATTTTTACTTCTTTCTCCTGGATAGTATCATTTGCTTTTTCTTTTAATTTATAAAATTCATCAATCCTGTATTTTGCTTTTGTGGTCCTGGCTTTAGGCATTTTTTTCATCCATTCTAGCTCAGAGCGAAGCAAATTTTGAGCTTTTTGAACTTCAGCTTGGTGAGATTGAATTCTTTCTTCTCTTTTTTCCAGGAAATAGGTATAATTTCCCTCATAATGATATAACTTACCGTTATAAAGTTCTATTATTTCATTACATATCCGATCAAGAAAATACCTGTCATGTGTTACCATCAAAATGGCAGCCTTTGTTTGACCTAAAAATTTTTCAAGCCATTCCACCATATCAAGGTCAAGGTGATTAGTTGGTTCATCTAAAATATAAATATCCGGTTCTTCGAGTAGCACTTTTGCCAATGCCACTCTTTTTTGCAGCCCACCTGAAAGTTTATTTATCAATTGATAATAATCATTAATTTTAAGCGTACTAAGTATTTGTTTAACTTTTATTTCATAATCCCAGGCTTTTAAATGATCTATCGTATCAATACCTTCCTGTATTTTAGTTGTATCGTTATCCTGTAATGCAATTTCATAGGCTTTTACTGCTTGCGATATTTTATTGGGGGAGAAAAGAATTTCTTCAATTACATTATTTTTTGGATTGAGTTCAGGGACTTGAGGTAAATAAGCTATTGAAAGGTCTTTTTTCTTTTTAATTTCACCTTCATCAGCAATGTCAATATCTGTAATAATGTTTAGTAAGCTCGTTTTTCCTGTTCCATTTTTTGCAATAATGGCAATTTTCTGACTTTTATTTATTGCAAATGAGATATCCTTAAATAAAGTTTTTTCTCCATATAATATACTTAGATGATCTATTTGTAATAAGTTTTCCATTTAAATTTAAATCGCGGCTAAAGATATTAAAATCAAAATAGATAATTAAATTTTTTTATGAGAGGAATTTTTAGAAACGAATAGAAAATAAAGAAACTCTAAAATTCTGGTTTTTGTGCATTACCTAATTTCACAATATTCGAAGTTTCTCCTTTAAATTCAATGTTTCTGACAGCAAACCTTTTTGTTTCTTTAAATTTTAATTCACCCTTTTTTCTGGCTATTAATTCTACATCAATAAAGTCAATAAAACCTTCTTTTATAGAAGGGACTTCAAATGAATAAGGAATATCTAAATGCTCACCAAGTGGTACAAAATATGTTTTTAAACCTTCTGCAACAACCTTTTGTTTAGGAGTTTTATAACCATTATAATGATACAGTGCTTGATGATATTCAGAAGATTTAATTAATACTTCAATTGTAATAACCGTATCTGAAAATTCGTCATTATATAAAATAAGAGTTCTGTTCAAAGTATCGCCTGCCTGAACAACCGGATTATTTTCATATAGAAGCGGGCCAATCCCTAAATCATCGTATTCTTTATCAAACAGAGCAACCGGTGATAAACTATTTTTTAAATTGATAATTTTTGGTGTGTCATCTGATCTTAACCAAGCCCAATCATGCCTGTATGGCCTTATATCGGCAAAATTAACATATCGCATTCCCCTGACAAAGGTGCCCATCCACCATTGATTTTCTTCTCCATATTTACCATAATGGGTAATAAATTCACCAACTCCGGTAGGTTTGGTTTTTGAAACACTATCAGCCCAGCTGTATATTGAGGTATCAACTGTTCCTTTATATGTTTCAATATAATGATAATTAATCATTTGATCACCAACATCTCTGTCTCCATCATAGTTTACTAATCGAGTTGGATCATATTTTCGGATCTCATCACCTAATGATTTCATTTCTTTAGAAGTCATCCAGTTTAACCATCCAATACCCATTTCGTTTTCTGCATTCCAAACTATAATACTTGGATGGTTACGACTAGCTTTCACCCATGGTTCTATCCACTTTTTGCAATTTTCAAGATAAACTTGTTTGTTTGCCTCAAGAATGTATTCCCTCGCATAAATAGTAGATTCGTCAATAATAAGTAAACCACGTTCATCTGCAATGTCAATCATATAATCTGGAGCAGGTTGCATATGAAAACGAACTGTTCTCAGGTTTAAATCAAAAAGCCGGTCAATCGATTCATTCCAAGCTTCAGGAGAAAGATAATAATAACGTTGATCCATGTGAAATTCGCTGTGTTGAACAATATTCTCACCAAGAATAGTAAATCGATGACCATTAAACATAAGCTTGTTGCCAGATATCCAAATTTCCCGAAATCCAAATCGTCTTTTTTCTTTATCAATTATATTATTATTAGCTTTTTCAATTATTTCAGAAGTTAAATAATACAAGTATGGATCATCTGGGGACCATAAACGCGGCGAATCCCATGACTTTTTAATAGTTGCAATTTTTGATTCTCCTGGGTTTATTTCAATAATATCTGACTTTATTTCCATTTCCTTGTTTTCAGGATAATATTCCGGAGTTATTGTTCCATTAATTAAAATTGATTTACTTAATGAACTTTTATTACTTACGGTATATTCAACTGTAATTGATTTTTCGCGATATGAAGTTTGAATAAAAGCATCTTCAATACAGACCTGACCATAAGCTCTTAGCCAAACATCAAAAATAATTCCCCAACGATGTTTCTGACCCTTAAACCCAATCGGCCATTGTGGAAATCCTTTTGCATCAACAATAGGTTGATATGAACCTCCTTTTACATCAACTTTAAGTGCATAGGATTTGCCAGGTTTTACATAATTAGTAATATCAATAGAAAAAGGGATCCACCCACCAATATGGGATGTCACCAATTTATTATTGATATAAACATCGGCAATAAAATTTACTCCTTCAAATTCAATTTTAATTATTTTATTTCGCCATTCATTTGAGTTTGGGATATCAATTATTCTTTCATACACAGCATGATCGATATTTTCATATCCTGCAGCATCCCAAAAATCTGGAACCTTAATGAATGATTTATTCCCATTTTTTGGAGTAAAATCCCAGGTACCATTTAATGAAATTTCTGTACGAAGTGGGAGAGGAGTGCTGTAACTATTAATTATACAAAATACAATGAGTATGGTAACGAATATTTTTAGCATTATTTTTTGATTTACCTGATTTTGATAAATACAAATATATCGAATCGCATTATCTTAGCAAATTGTTGTTGAACATTACAAATTTTGAAACTAAAATGTTATGGTTGAATCATTAATGAATATATGACTAAAAAAGAAAGATACAAAAAACTAATAGCTTATTTTAAAAAAAATATGCCTATTGCAGAAACGGAATTATTATATAATACTCCATATGAATTAATAGTTGCTGTAATTTTATCAGCGCAATGCACTGATAACCGTGTTAATATGATAACTCCATCGTTATTTGAACGGTTTCCTAATTCTAAAAAAATGGCTCAATCTACCCCGGATGAAGTGTTGGAATATATAAAAACTTGCTCTTATCCAAATAATAAAGCAAAGCATTTAGTTGGTATGGCTAAAATGTTAGAGGATAAATTTAAAGGAATTGTGCCATCTGATATTAATGAATTGCAAAAATTACCCGGTGTGGGAAGGAAAACTGCTAACGTGATTGCTTCTGTCGTATATAATGCACCTTATATTGCTGTTGACACGCATGTTTTTAGGGTTTCTGCAAGAATTGGACTTGTTACGAATGCTAAAACTCCTCTTGAAACAGAAAAACAATTAACTAATAATATCCCTGAAAATTTAAGACCATTGGCTCATCACTGGTTGATATTACACGGAAGATATGTTTGTGTTGCTAGGAAACCAAAATGTGAAGATTGTGGAATTAAGGATATTTGTAAATATTATAATTTAAATTTCAATAAAAAACCCGATGATAATTAAATCATCGGGTTTTTAGAAATTTATAATAATGAAATTTTAATTATTTGCTTTTCTAAGCATTAAGATTTCGTTAATAACAACTTCGGTAATGTATTTCTTTTCGCCATCTTTACCTTCATAAGATCGTGTTATAAGTTTACCTTCTACTGCTACTTCGTTGCCTTTTTTAAGGTATTTTTCAGCAATAATCGCTATATTTCCCCATGCAATAACATTATGCCATTGTGTTTCTTTAACTTTCTCACCTTCGGCATTTTTAAAGTTTTCACTAGTAGCTAAGGAGAATTTAGCTAACGTTCTGTTGTTGTCAAACTTTTTAATTTCCGGATCATTTCCTAAGTTTCCAATTAACTGTACTCTGTTTTTTAAAGCATTCATGATAATAAAATTTAAGTTAAAAAATAAATTATTTTAATTTTTTGCCGTATTGTTTGGTTTCTCATTTTTGAATCAAATAACGACAGTACAAACATAAATAGCTTTAAATAACAGATTCGTATAATAAATATTTACAGTCGTTTATGTTCTGATTACAATCAATTGTAACCATTTGTAATTGAATAAATATTTAAATATCAATAATTTAATTATTTTCATAATACTTAATAAATTTTTCTTTTTTCTGATACTTGTGATTATTAAAGAAATATGTTGGACATAAATTGCCTTTCAAACTTATTTTAGGGATTTTGAATTATTGGCAGTTGATGGATGGCAATAGGCTCAATTTGACACAGATAGTTTTGCTCTGTTGAGTACAAGTATGAAAGGTGCAAGTTGCATCAAATATCATAATTCTTCACTAAAGTGAGATATGGTAAGAACGCGCGATTTGCATTAATAAATATTATTTTTTCTTATATTGTTTTCTGATTTTTCTAGGTAGAATTGATAACAGATCATTCCACCCAGTCTTAATTAATATATCGAGAGTATTTATCCAATTTAAATCAGTATTATATGCTTTAACTAAAGGAGGCATAAATTTTACATATTTTTCTCTAAAATATTTCTGAAAGGTTGGGCCGTCTTTTATTCGTTTCAATTCACTTAATAAATCATGAAGGTTGTTTATTGTATTAATGGCTAGAATAACAGGTTTTTCATTTAATTTTGACCTTTCAGAATTATCACTTTCCTTTTTGATATCTATAATAAGATATCTTAAATAGTCAATATTTGCCACAAGAATTTTATCCCAGCGATTTGCATCAAAGTTTTTAAAATCCAAGACGACATCAATATTTACAAGCTCATTGTAAGCTTTATAATCTGCTTCATATTTTAATAGATCTTTATCAATATTATTTGTTATAACAAATTGTTTTTCATATTGAATTATTGAATTGAGGATTTCAATGATAAGTTTTAATATTAATATTCGAAGACTATCTTTTTTTGGTCGCACTATTAATGCGACTTCAACTCTAACTTTTGCTATTTGCCTAATTATCTCTGGAATTATTTCAAAATTTTTTTCTGAGAATAATTTTTTTATTGTTGGTAGAGCTTGTCTTGAAATAATTTCCTTTTTTTGTTTATTATCAGTCACACCCTGATATTCGGGAATATCCTTTTTAGCTAATTTAAAATGATTATTTAAAACTACATAAGCTATCACTTCATTAAAATCAT
>CAZBZX010000060.1:0-14388 GCA_964496465.1 uncultured Bacteroidales bacterium | reverse complement strand
TTTTTATTTTGATAATTGCTAATTTTTAAATAAAAATTTTGACTAACGGTTAAAATAACTACAATAAAAATACTGGTTTAATATTTATATAATTTAAGTTTCTTAATATTATTATCTGATATAACTTTCACACAGTATATTCCTGTATTTAAATTTGAAATATTAATTAAATCCTGATTTTCAAAATTTCCATCAATCATTCTTCTTCCCAATATATCGTATATTTCAATTTTAAAAATACCGGTAGGTAAATTAACTTGTATGTAATCCTCTGCTGGATTTGGGTATATATTGCATTCTATTTCATTTTTATACTCAATATTATCTGTTGGTATAAAACAACTACTATCACTTAATTCTAAAAGCCCAAAATAATTGATATTATTCCATTGTAAATCAGATAACCCAGCCCCAACCCATAATAGAAACCCTTCGTTAGAAACAGGAGTAATCCCATCAGCACCTAAATCAGAGTCCTTAATGTTGATTGTAAATCCAATTCTTTCAGGAATTGTTGTTGGGTCTGGTAAAATAGCTGTCCAGGGAATTAACGTTTCTAATACGTATCCACCTGAAACTTCTTCAGAAACCCATTCAAGCTCATCTAAATAATTGGTGGCATAACCACCTCCAGAATTGTTATAATCTTTGGTCCCATCAAGTGGATTGTAACGAATTTGAGACGCATTTGCTGTTTCATACGATCCGTCTTCAGGATTTCTTTGTCCAGTTGGATTCACATATATTTCAATTTCGTCAAACATCCATTGGTCTCCATTAAATCCATCACCTGCATTATTCAAATTATCTTCACCCCAGTCAAGTACATCGTCCTTTACACTTACAGCAACATAAAGACCAGCGTCATCCCACAATGCATACCAGATCCCAGAAATGTCATCTTTGTTATCCAAAACACCTCCATCATTCAAACCTTGAAATTCATAACCTTCTCCATAGCAATCTTCAATATCAGCATCAAGTGTGGGGCTGTATTTTTTTGCTTCTGCTTTTAACTCTTCGGGATATTCGTCTTGTGCATAAACATTAATACAAAATATAAATATGGTTAAGAAAAGAATAATCCTTGTTTTCTGTAACTTTTTCATAGCTTTCTATTTAATTATGAATGATTTGGATATTGAACTATTGTTATTATAAAACTTAATTATGTAACTTCCTTTGTTCAAAGAAGTGACATCAATTTTCTCATTATTCATTATCTGTTTTGATAATAATTTTCTGCCAAGCATATCATATATTTCAATTTTATAATTATCGCAAATAGGACTATTAATATATACGTAATTTGTAACTGGATTTGGAAAAAGATTTAATAATGAATTAGCATTCTCATCTTCAGGATTTGTATATAAATTAATTGAATTACTATAAACATATTCACAACCACAAGCCTCTGCAGAAATTAAATTTAATATGCCAAAGTAGTTAATACTATTCAGTTGCAAAGCTTCCATATCTGCTCCAACCCACATTAGAATTGCTTCACGATTTCCTCCAGGCTGATCGGAATCATTTACATTAATAGTAAACCCAATTTTATAAGGGATAGTAGTTGGATCAGGTAAGAAAGCTTCCCAGGGTATTAAAGCTTCAAATACATATCCACCAGGAACTTCTTGTGATACCCATCTAAGATCATCTAAATAATCAGCAGCATAACCTGTTGCAGTGTTATTATAATCTTTAGTTCCATCAACTGGGTTAAAACGGATTTGAGAGGCATTAGCACTTTCATAGGATGAGTCATCAACATTTCTTTCTCCGGTTGGATTAATATAAACTTCAATGTTGTCATATTCCCATGGATTACCCTTAAACCCCGTTCTGTCGTCTTTTAAATCATCTTCACCCCAGTCATAAAAATCGTCAATTATATTGCATACAACATACAGGCCTTCATCATCCCATAAAGCAAACCATGAGCCAGATATATCATTATCCCCTTCAGATATCCCGTTTTTATTAATTCCTGAAAAATATTTATAACCGCAATCAAATACATTAGCATCTACTTTTAATGTACCTTTTTTTGCATCTGCTGTAATTTCTTCAGGATAGTCTTGTGCATTTGAGAGGAAACAAATTAAAAATATAACTAGTAATAAAATTAATTTTGTTTTTTGTAATTGTTTCACGGTTTTCTATTTAATAATTAATGATTTCGTAATGGAAGTATTTATTAAATATATTTTCATTAGATAAGGCCCTTTCTCAAAATTTGAAACATTGATTAACTCTCCATTTTCAAAATAACCATCCATCATTTTTCTTCCCAAAATGTTGTATATCTCTATTTTAAACTTTCCTGTTGGTAAATTTATTTGAATGTACTCGCTTGTTGGATTTGGGTAGATATTTATTTTATTTTCATAAGAATAATCAATATTAACATAACCATCCGCTACGCCAACAAGATTTAATGTTAAAAATATACCGTCGATTGTAAAAAATTCAAGATCTGCAGTATATAAATCCACAGAATCAGGTTTGAATTCTATAGTAATTTGTTTCGATTCACCTGGTTCAAGAATAAGAGAACTACCAGTTAAAAATTTAAATCCATTTCCAGATATTCTCAAATGAGCATCTAAGATTTCTATTCCTCCATTATATATTATTATTGTTTTTGTAGAATCGTCATCGACTTCAATTTGTCCAAAATCAATCATATTATCATTGCCAATGTATTCACCTTCTTTTTGCATGTATACAAATATGTTTTCTAACGTTACATATGGTAAATCTAAATCAGGAAAAGCAAGGTTATCAGATAAATGCATAACTCCCAGATAATTCACATCATGCCATTGATGGTCGTTTAACCCTTCACCAGCCCAAAGTCCTACAACATCTCTTTCTGTTTCCGGATCGTCAGAGTCACCAACATTGATTGAGAAACCCCACCTTTTTGGTAAAACATTAAAAGTTTCAGGAAGAATCCCTTCCCATGAAAACCAGGATTCTATAATATAACCACTAGAAAGATAGCTTACCCCAAACCGGAAAATGGTTCCTTCAGGGTCTTCTATTTCCCTTGTGCCACTTATTAAAGGTATTTCAAGATCTTCATCTCCAGGATTAATGCGATATTGAGAGGAATTTATAAAATTATCGTTTGCTGGCTCTGTTGACCTTTTACCATCAGGATTAAAAAAATACTCAATATTGTCAGCAAGATAACGTTCAGTTGATTGACTCTCCTCCTGAAGATGCCTAACTAATATATCATCTGTAACTTCTACTAACAAATAAATACCGGTCTCATCCCAGGCCCCTTTAAATTTATAAAATAAATCTTCAGCGTCCCTAATTATTCCATCACTATAACCTAAATGATCAGTAGCAGTAACTGCCTGCCAAATATTGTCGCCATCATCACCATCAATAATAATGGGTACATTAGCATAATAAAAAGTTACTTCGGGTTTATCAGCATAATTAGTGTCTTCCTGGGCGGTAGTTAGAAAATTTACGAAATAAAGGCATATAAAAATTAGAGTAAAAAATTTTATCATATGCATAATTTTTTTATAAAAATAGCAATGTTCTCTTTAACCATACTCATCATTTACTTTCAAGGACCAATATTTTATTTAATCACGATCCATATTAATTATATAAATCTATGAATATATTTAATACATTCAAAAAATCAAATTATATTAATAGCCTACTTTGCTGAAAGTTACAAAATAAAAATGAATTGCAAAATAAGGGAAATTATATTATGTAGCAGGGATGCAATAGCGACCTCACCTAAAAAATTAAAATATGATAGATTCCGCGTCAATCCCGGAATGTTATTTATGACTTTGAGTGTCTTTGTGATACTTTGTGGTAAATTCTTATCTACTAATAATTCACCACAGACACAAAGTTATTCTTCCTTTAGTACCATATATTGCCAAGCACCTAAGGTTAATTTTTGTTCTTTATTAAGTTTCACTTCTTCTTCAGAAAGAGCATCCCGGTATGATCCTTTCAAATCACTTCCATGCAACGCAAATTTCGTTTCGTTAGGTGAAAAGTTAAAAATACCAACAATTTTATTGTCGTCTTTCATTCTCATACATGCGAAAATAGTCGAGTCTTTTGAAGTATTTAACCGAATCATTTCTCCACCAAATTCACCATTCCATAATGCTGGATTATCTTTTTTAATTTGATTTAACTGCCTGTATAAATTTCCGAAAAAATGTCCTTTCCATTGAATCGTATCCTTTTCAAAAAAGCGTAATCGCCTGTTTAGACCAGCTTCTTGTCCGTTATAAATTAAAGGCATACCCGGAATAACATAGGTAAAAACTGCAAATATTTCAGCTGCATCACCCATTCTTTCAAATACATCACCATTCCATGCGTTCTCATCATGGTTAGAAGTAAATTGCATACGATAATCATTTTGTAAATAAAATGAATCTTCTTTAGTAAAATATTTATTGAATACTTTTGTATTCTTTTTTCCTTGTGCCACACTATTTAATAAATGATGTAATTCCCAGGCATAGGTCATATCAAAAGCTTCCTGGTGATACTGGTAACCTTCTGCTTCAGCCAGCATAAAAACTGGTGCGGTTTTATCAAGTTCAACTTTTAAATCATTCCAAAAGTCTATTGGCACACCATGAGCTACATCACAACGGTATCCATCAATACCAAATTCTGTAATCCAGTATTTAAAAATATCCACAAACTCTTTTCGAAGGTCTCCGTTTTCAAAATCAAGCTCTGCTGTATCCCACCAATCCGTTTCATCCGGATGAATTGGATATGTCATTCCAAGATCATCAAGCATTTTGTAAAATTCAGGATGTTGCTCCATCCATTCTGTTTTCCATGGCTTACTTCCTTTTTCAACCCGCATATAATATTCAGGGTGGGTTTTTATCCAGTCATGATCCCAGGCTGTATGGTTTATAGCAATATCAATTATTACATGCATTCCTAATTCATGAATTTTGTCAACAAGTGCTTTAAAATCTTCCTTTGTTCCGTGTTCTGGATTAACCGCTTGATAATCTTTAATGGCGTAAGCACTACCAAGATATTTTGCCCGCTCTTTCGTATTTTTTATTTCATGAGTCATAAGAGTTTGAGTCGCTTTTCTGTTTACTTCCCCAATCGGGAAAATAGGCATTAACCACAAAATATCAACGCCCAATTCTTTTAACCTGGGAAGGTGTTCGGCAAAAGCACTAAAAGTTCCTTCAGGAGTATATTGCCTTAGGTTTACTTCGTAAATAACAGCATTCTTCGACCAGTTCTGATGAACTACAACAGCAGTTCCACGTTGTAATGTAGCAGCAATCCGCTTTTTAGTAGCAATTCTTTTACAGGCATAAGTTCCTGAAAGCAATACAATTATTACAAGAATAAGTACTTTAAAAATGATTGTCATATTTGTTTTCATAGTTATATTATTATTTGCTGATTTACCGATTTTTTGATTTTTTGATTTGTTGAATAATTATAAAAGTAATATTATTTAGCTTCTTATAACTTGTTTTTTAAAGCCATTTATTTCAATATCATTTCCTGATATTGTTATTTTTAATTTATCAGAACTTAAGTTAGATATCTCTGTTTCGTTTTTACGAACTAGTACTTGTAATAAATTTTCTCTAAACCGGATTTTAAATGAAAAAGACGCCCATTTTCCGGGTAAATATGGATTAAAAACTAATCTTCCATTTTTCACCCTCATACCTGCAAAGCCCTCTACAATCGACATCCATGTGCCAGCCATACTTGTAATATGACAACCATCGTCTGTATCATTGTTATAATCATCTAAATCAAGCCGGGAGGTACGCAAATATAATTCATAGGCTTTGTTCTCATATCCTAATTTTGAAGCCAAAATAGAATGAATACAAGGGGACAGTGAAGATTCATGCACTGTAATAGGTTCATAAAAATCAAAATTTCTTCTGATTATTTTTTCTTCATAATCTTCTTCAAGAAAGTATAGCCCCTGTAAAACATCTGCCTGCTTAATAAAGCATGAACGTAAAATCCTGTCCCATGACCAATTTTGATTCAATGGAAGATGAACAGGATCAAGTTCATTTACCTTTATAATTTCTTTATCAAGAAATCCATCCTGTTGCATAAATACTTGCTTTTCTTCATCATATGGGAAATACATATTATTAATAATATCCTTCCATTTTCCTGTTTCTTTATCATAATCAAATGCTAATTTTTCAAGCAAATTAGCAAACTTCAACTCATTGCTATTTTCAACATAATCAAGAACTTCTAAGGTATAATTTAACGTCCAAACGGCCATTTTATTGGTATACCAGTTATTGTTTACATTATTCTCATATTCATTCGGACCTGTAACTCCCAGCATTACATATTTTTTCTTTGATTCAGAAAAATTCACCCGTTGCGCCCAAAAACGGCTTATTCCAATCAACACTTCAAGTCCATAATCAATTAAATATTTTTTATCGTTTGTGTAGTTTATGTATCGATATATTGCATATGCAATAGCTCCATTTCTATGAATTTCTTCAAATGTTATTTCCCACTCATTATGACATTCTTCTCCATTCATAGTAACCATGGGATATAGTGCTGCTCCATTTGAAAAACCAAGTTTTTCACCATTTTCAATAGCTTTTTGTAATTGCTTGTAACGATACAACAATAAATTCCGTGCAACTTCCTGACCAGCTGTAGACAAGTAAAACGGGAAACAATACGCTTCAGTATCCCAGTATGTACTTCCTCCGTATTTTTCTCCAGTAAAACCTTTTGGTCCAATATTTAAACGCTCATCATCACCCGTATAAGTTTGGTATAATTGAAAAATATTAAATCTAATCCCTTGCTGGGCTGCAATATCACCTTTTATTACAATATCGCTTTCTTCCCACTTATCAGCCCAGGCTTGTGAGTGTTCTATGAATAAACTATCAAACCCTTTTAAAAATGCAGCTTTTGTTTCATCAATGGTATTTTTCAATAACTCTTCATTGCTATAATCGAGCGAAGAAAGAACGGCGGCATACTTATAAATAACTAATTCCTCCCCTAAATTTAAATCAACTGCTATTTTATTTCCAACATATTTATCTTTTTCAATAAGCTGTGGGTCACCTTTCATATCCTGGTTGCTAATTAGCACATTGTATTTCATGCCAACCCCAACCCTGAACTTTGTTTTTTTTGTTTCAGCAATTAAATACCCTTCCCCTTTTTCAGCTTTTTTATAAATCTCGTTCCAGAATTTTTCGTTATAATTTGAATCTTCATTAACGATATCGCCATCAATATATGGAGTTAATGAAATTCTTCCATTAAAATCTACAGGGATTATGCTATATCGAATAGCTCCCACTTGCTTATTTGAAAAACTAATAAATCGTTTCGATACTACTTGAATTATTTTACCTGTTTTCAACTTTAATACAAAAGAACGCATCAAATACCCCTCTTTCATATTTAAAATACGCTTAAAACTTAAAACATCTCCTGTGGCAATGTCAACCGGTTCTCCTTCAACTTCCACCCCAATTCCTATCCAATTTGGAGCATTTAATACTTTGGCAAAATATTCAGGATACCCATTTTTCCACCAGCCCACCTTCGTTTTATCAGGATAATAAACGCCACCAACATAATTTCCCAGAAGGCTATCACCTGTGAATTGCTCTTCAAAATTCCCCCGCTGACCTATATGTCCATTCCCAATACTAAAAAGACTTTCAGAAATACGATTATATTCCGGAATAAATTTGTCTTCAACTATTTGCCATTCATCATGCTTTATATAATCTTTCATTATAATCTCTATTAATGTTTATCTTGAACAATTAAGACCATAAAACCTGCAATTATTAGCGAAATTCCACCAATTATCAAGGCATATATGGCTTGCCCGTTAAACAAATATTTAATAAAAAATCCTAAAATACTTGCTGCCACTATTTGAGGAATGACAATAAAAAAGTTAAAAATTCCCATATAAATACCCATTTTGTTTGAAGGCAATGCCCCCGTTAAGATAGCATAAGGCATAGCGAGAATGCTTGCCCAAACAAGCCCTATACCAATAAATGAAACCATTAACATAGTTGGATTTTGAATAAAATAAATTGAAATAAAACTAATTCCTCCAACCAGTAAAGAGATCATGTGTGTTGTTTTTCTGTTGGTTAATTTAGCTAACCCCATTAACAAAAAAGCAAATATTGCTGCAAATCCATTATAAACACCAAAACACACCCCTACCCAGTTTGCGCCGGTATTATATAATTCCGAGCTAGTATCAACTGCTCCATAGATATGCGATGTTACACCTGGTGTTGTATAAATCCACATAGCAAACAATGCAAACCAAGAAAAAAACTGAACCAATGCAAGCTGTTTCATGGTTAATGGCATAGCATTTAAATCATTAACTATTTCAACTAATCCACCATCTTTTTTACCTGCTTTTTGCATAAAACCAGCCATTAATTCAACTATTCCAAAGAAAACTAAACCCAAAGAAAGAATGTATACTTCCTTGCCAGCATTCAAAATAATTAAAGGTATGGTAAGGAGTAATCCAATAAGTATGAGAATAATCCCTGTTTTTATGCATATTTTATCCGTGGCTTTTTTGCTTTGTATGTTTTCTTCTGTGTTAGCTAAATTTTTTTCATGAGCTGCAAAAGAAGCCAGCTCCTCTGGGGAATATTCTTTTGTTCTAAAAACTGTCCAAATAACTGCCAGCAAAAAAACAATCCCTCCTATATAAAATGAAAGTTGAACTGATGGAGGAATATGTCCTTCAGGAGCAGAATTGGCAACATTTAACCAGTTAGTCATCACCCAAGGCAAAACAGAAGCTACAATTGCGCCAATACCAATAAAAAAGCTTTGCATTGAAAATCCAACTGTGCGCTGTTTAGAAGGTAACATATCGCCAACAAAGGCTCTAAAAGGTTCCATGGATATATTTATTGAAGCATCCATTATCCATAACATACCAACGGCAACCCATAATACCGGACTATTAGGCATAATTAATAATGCTGTTGAAGCTAAAATCGCACCAACTAAAAAATATGGTCGTCTTCTTCCTAATCTTCCCCAGGTTTTATCGCTGTAATGTCCAATAATTGGCTGAACAATTAATCCAGTTATAGGTGCAGCAAGCCAGTATATTGCCAGGTTTTCAACTTCGCCCCCCAGGGTTTGAAATATTCTGCTGACATTAGCATTTTGTAAGGCAAAACCGAATTGAATCCCTAAAAATCCAAAGCTCATATTCCATATTTGCCAAAAGCTTAATCGAGGTTTTTCCATTGTTTTAGTATTAGGTTCTTAATTCAAAAATAAGTAAAAGGATTTGATTTACAATAAAAAATATCGTGTTAAACATTGAAATATAGGGCATTACAGCTTATAAATATTGTTTCAAACGATTGCACTGAAAATAAAAAAAAATAAAATTTCCTTTATTTTATAATTTCTTGAAATAATTAATGCCTTTTTGATGAATTTCTTATAACCAAAGCTGTTTTTAAAATTTCCGTTTCGGCTGGATAGATTTCTTTTGCATCAAGTCTTTTAAAAAGCATCTCTGTAGCTTTATATCCCATCTTATAGCCATGCTGCTCAACTGAACTAAGGGCTGGATCAGTTACAGTGCTTATGATGCTATTCGAAAATCCGATTATAGCAATATCATGTGGTATTTTTAAATTTTTCTCCTTTATTACAATCATTGCACCTGCTGCGCTATTATCATTAACAGCAAAAATACCATCAGGTGGGTAAGGCAATTTAAGCAATCGGGGGACTATTTCCAGTGCTTCTTCATAAACATCGCATTTAACAATTAACTCATTATCAGGAGTAAGTTTATAATCCTCTAGTGCTTTCATAAAACCTTCAAGCCTGTTTTTACCTATAGCTAAATGTTGCGGTGCAAATAAATGTGCAATCCGTTTGCAGCCCATTTTTATTAGATGTTCAGTGGCTTTATAAGCTCCCTCAAAATCATCAACCAATACCTTATCTGATTCCATTACCGGACAATGCCGATCGAAAAAAACAATCGGTATTTGATTATCTTGTAAATTTAAAAAATGATCGTATTGAATAGTAGTTTTCGACATTGAGATCAATAATCCTTCAACACGGCTTGCTAATAAAGCTTGAGTACTCGAAACTTCACGTTCATATGATTCATTCGACTGACAAATCATTACGTTATACCCGTTGTTATGGGCAGCATCTTCAATACCGCTTATAACGGATGAAAAGAAATAATGTACTATCTCTGGAATAATAACTCCGATGGTATGCGTTTTACTATGACGTAAACTTAATGCTACCAGGTTAGGGTTATAATGTAGCTCTTTGGCTAATTTCTTTACTGCTTCTTTTGTTTCAAAACTAATATCAGGATGGTCCTTTAAAGCTCGTGAAACGGTAGAAGGTGATATTCCCAGCCTTTTAGCAATATCTTTAATAGTAACTTGTGCACTTCTCATGGCAACTAATTTACAATTAAAACAAACATTTTAAAATTTTTTTTTGATTAATTTATTTAATACTAAAATAAAAAATATGTTGTAGAACATTTTTACGTAAACGATTTCGCAAACGTTTGCATAAAAATATTTATATAACTCATTGAAAAATTGAATTTTATACCATATTTATTTCATACATTTATCTCCCGAATAGGTAATTCAATTTTCCAAAATCAATATGATAAAGTCAACATTAGTTGTATTATTTATATTATTATTTTCTATCACACTTAAATCGCAAGTGGTAAAAACAGATCCTGTCTATCCATCTGATGGAGTAGAAATTACAGTTATATACAATACATATGCCTGTGATGAAGTTTTTAAAGACTTTACCGGAGATATTTATGCCCATACAGGTGTGATGACAGATAAGAGTGTAAATTCAGATGACTGGAAATACGTTAAAACAAACTGGACAGAAAATACATCGGAAAATAGACTCACAAAAATTAACGACAGCATCTATCATTTAACGATCACCACAAGTATATCTTCTTATTATGGTGTGCCATCAACAGAAGAAGTAAAACAACTTGCTTTTGTTTTTAGAAATAGCGATGGATCAAAACAAACTTCAAATATTTATTTAGATATATTTCAACCTGGATTAAATATTAAGTTTATTGGATATGACAAAAAAATTATTTTTGAGAGAGACCATACAGAACCTGTTCAGGTTAAGGTTTACCCTATCTCAACCAGTGATGCTGATTCAATTTTTTTATACCTTGATGATTCATTGATAGCTACAAATACAGGAAATGATTTAATATATAATCTCTACGTTACAGGAAATATAGATCAAACTTTGATTGCCAAAGCAAAAAATGCATCTTTTACAGTTTTTGATACGTTGTCTTTCTTTATTAAAAAACCTACAACACTAGAAAATTTACCTGCTAATACTGAAATTGGAATTAACTACATTGATGAATCAACCGCAACACTTGTTTTATATGCCCCATTTAAAAAATTTGTCTACCTTATTGGTGATTTTACGGACTGGGAGATATCAAATGATTATTTGATGAACATGACCCCGGATTCTACAAAATATTGGATTACATTAACTGGTCTTACAGCTGAAAAAGAATATATTTATCAATATTTAATTGATGGTAATTTAAGGGTTGCAGATCCATATACCGAAAAAACGTGTAATCCGGCTGATTCTGATATTCCTGAATATATTTATCCTGATCCACTTTCATATCCTACTGGGAAAACAACAGAAATAGCTTCTGTATTGCAAACTGATCAGGAAAATTACACATGGGAAGTAACGAGTTTTTCTCCTCCGGAAAAAGATAACCTTGTAATTTATGAATTATTGATTAGAGATTTTTCAAGTAAAAGAGATATTCAAACCGTTTTAGATTCCCTAGATTATATTGAACAATTGGGAATAAATGCTATTGAATTAATGCCATTTAATGAATTTGAGGGAAACGAAAGCTGGGGATATAATCCATCATTCTATTTTGCTGTTGATAAAGCATATGGAACTAAAAATGACTTAAAAAACTTTATTGATGAGTGTCATAAAAGAGGCCTTGCTGTTATAATGGATATTGTTTTAAATCATTCTTACGGACAATCCCCCTTGGTAAAAATATATTTTAACGAAGGCACAGGTGAATGTGGAGCTTCTGGAATAAGCAGTAATAATCCATGGTATAACCAGGTTTGTCCAAGTGATTATTGCTGGGGTTATGATTTTAATCACGAAAGTGAAGCTACCCAATATTTTGTTGACAGGGTAACTGAATTCTGGTTAGAAGAATATAATATTGACGGATACCGTTTTGATTTTACAAAAGGATTTACTAATAAAGTGGGTGAAGGCACAAATTATGATGCTTCCAGGGTTGCTTTATTAAAACGAATTTATGACAACTTGAGCTCCGTAAAACCTGAAGCTTATCTAATTCTTGAACATTGGGCTGCTAGTTCAGAAGAAATAGAATTATCTGATTATGGATTCATGTTATGGGGTAATGTTACAGCTAAATACCAGGAAGCAGTGATGGGTTATTACTCATCAGATAAATCGGATTTTTCAGCGATTTCTTATAAAAATAGGAGTTGGAATAATCCTTATTTAGTTGGTTATATGGAAAGCCATGACGAAGAAAGAATAATGTACAAAACAATTACATGGGGAAATTTGAATGATACGTACGATGCAAAAGAAATAAATACAGGCTTAAGACGTGATGAAGCTGCAGCAGCTTTTTTCTTTACCATTCCTGGTCCAAAAATGGTATGGATGTTTGGAGAACTAGGATATGATTACTCCATAAACACTTGTACAGATGGCACAATTGATGAGAGTTGCAGAGTTTCTCCAAAACCTGTTAAATGGGACTATTTATCAGTAAAAGAAAGAAAACGCTTATACCAGGCATATTCCGCCTTAATTAAATTAAGAACACAGCATGAAGCATTTAGTAGTTCTGATTATTCTCTCAAGGTAAGAAATGCTTTAAAATCAATTCATATAAACCATGCTGAAATGGATGTAACCATTATTGGAAATTTTGACATAGTAGATGGAGATATTGATCCTGAATTCCAACAGACTGGAACATGGTATGACTATATGACTGGAAACGAAATAAATGTTACAGATAAAAATCAAAATATTAACTTAAAACCGGGTGAATACAGGATATACACTACCCAGAAACTCGAAAAGCCTAGCCTTATTGAATTACCTACAAATCTTCGAGAAGTAAGAAATGATATGGAAAATCATTTTTTAGTATATCCTAATCCCTCATCCGGTTTTTTCTCCTTTAACATTTCATCAGATGATTTTAACAATTATCAATTTTCTTTATATGATATACAAGGAAAGTTTATAAGCAATATTAAATTAGACAAGACGAATTCAAGTGAAAATATCTATACCTGGAATGCTCCTTTTCTGAATAAAGGAATTTACATGCTATCTATTAAAAGTAAATCAGAGAGAATCGTAAAAAAAATTACAATCTTTTAAGGGAAAAATATATATAACCGTATTTTAAAAATAAAAAAAGGGTGAAAAATCACCCTTTCTTACGAAGCTTTTAATAATCTTATCGGTATATTCATCATTTTACTGTAATCCTCAGCCGCAGCCAATGATTCTTCATCCCCTTCATCATAATACCATTTAATAAATACATTATTTCCTTTCTGATCCTGAGATTTCAACATTTGAAATAACAATAATAGCCATTTAGAAGTACTTGAATTATAATAATTCAGAGCAATGTTTACTATTGTTAGAGGAAAGGGTGTGTAAAAATATTCCTCGAGACTGTCAAAAATAGGTTGAAAAAAAGCGTTTGCATCTTCCGGAATTGAATTCCCCTTTATTTCAAATACTCCATTCTGAGGATCTAGCACGATACTTGGATTCTTTTGATTCCCTTCAATTATTAACTTTTCCATTGTCATTTTGTTGTTAAACTTTATTAAGTCATACGATTATTAAAATTTTGTGTTTCTAAAATTTTAATGATTCTTATCATCTTTTAAATCAAATTGAAAGTAGCCTCGATTTTTATGAATGAAAAACTCTAAATTTATGATAACCCTTTTAACTTAACATTTTGATAATCTTTAATATTAACAATTATTGCTCCAGTTAACGCAACAAAAAATCCAATTGCTGTAACATTCTCAACCAATTGTGCATTAATATCCGTATTAAAAAATCTATCAACTAAATATTTAATATATGATAAAGGTAAATCTGTTTTTCCCAGTTTTTCAAGAATCGAAAAATGCCAATCAGTTAAAGGGCAATAACCTATACCATAAAATATTC
>CAZBZX010000059.1:0-14400 GCA_964496465.1 uncultured Bacteroidales bacterium | reverse complement strand
GAATCGCAGCATCATTTATATTTTTAATTTTTAACTCTTAATTCGCATTAATAATAAAAAATAAACAAGTTATCAATTATGAAACAAAAAGTTAAAAAAGTATGTGTTTTTTTCAGTATTATAATCTTTGGAATAACCCTTATCGCACAAAATAATCCTGATCAACAGGAAGTAAAAATTACAGGTAAATATGCCGTTCCAGATGGTCCTGCATGGATAAACAATGCTGTAATTTACCAGATATATCCACAAACCTATTATGATACAGATGGCGATGGAATTGGCGACTTACCAGGAATTATTGAAAAACTTGATTATATTAAAAGTCTGGGTGTTGATGGAATTTGGTTAAATCCATTTTTTGAATCTCCGTTTCATGATGCCGGATATGATATTTCTGACTATTATAAAGTTGCGCCCCGTTACGGAACAAATGAAGATGCAAGAAAATTATTTGAAGAAGCAGAAAAAAGAGGAATTAAAATTATTTTCGATTATGTAATAAGTTATAATTCCATTGAACATCCCTGGTTTATTGAATCAGCAAAGCAGGACTCGAATAAATATACAAACTGGTATATATGGAATGATAATACATGGAAAAATCCACCTGATGCATATAAAGATGCATTCATTAAAGGATATAGCAGGAGAAACGGTCAGTTTATGAGAAATTTTTACTGGTGCCAACCAGCTTTAAATTTTGGATTTGCAAAACCTGAAGAACCCTGGATGTTACCTCCTGATCATCCTGATATCCTAGCCATGCGAGAAGAATTAAAAAATGTACTACGATTTTGGATGGATATGGGTGCTGATGGTTTTCGGGCTGATATGGCAGGAGCTTTGGTTAAAAACGCGAATATTACCGGAAACGATCAGTTTTTTAATACGAAAGATGAAGCGACCAAACAATTCTGGCAAGAAATTAGAGAATTGCTTGAAAAAGAGTATCCTCAAGCTTTTATGGTTGCTGAGTGGTCAGGCCCTAAAGATGCTTTAGATAAAGCTTTTCATGCCGATTTCTTTCACTGGTTTTATGGTTATAATGACCTTACCCAAAAAGAAAGTTGGCGCATATTAAACGGATATTCAGAAGGACATAGCTTTTTTGATATGGAAGGTAAAGGCAATATTATGAATTTTTTAAACAGTTACATGGAACAATATACTGCAACAAAGGAAATGGGATACATATGCATTCCGTTTGGAAATCATGATAATGCAAGGGTTAATATTAAACGTACAGATAAAGAACTTGAAATGATTTATGCATTTGAAATGGCAATGCCGGGAATTCCATTTATTTATTATGGAAATGAAATTGGAATGAGACAGTTATACGGTTTACCATATGTTGAAGGAGCCTATAAGCCCCGAGCTGGTAACCGTACTCCTATGCAATGGGATAAATCTAAAAATCTTGGGTTTTCAACTGGATCGGCTGATAATCTTTATCTGCCTGTTGATCCTGCTGAAGATGCCCCTAATGTGGCTGAACAGGAAAAAGATCCGAATTCATTATTAAATAGAACCAGAAAGCTTGTTGAATTAAAAAAATCAGAACCCGCTTTAACTGCATATGCAGAATTTGTTCCAATATTTGCAAAAGAAAATACATATCCATTTGTATTTGCAAGAGCAGCTGGTGATGACGTAATTTTAGCAATATTTAATCCTGCCAACAGAACTGAAAAAGCGGAATTTACTTTAAATATTTCAGCAAAAGAATATGAATTATTAGCTGGTGATAAAATTGAAATTTCCAATAAAAAGCAAAAGTATTCTTTATCTGCACTTGGTATTTCATATGCTATTTATAAAGTAAAATTGTAAATAAACAAAACAAAATAATAGAATAATGCTCAGTCAAATGAAATAATAAATGCATATTAAACATTTAATAAAAAAGACGCAACATGCCATCTTAGAAAACAATTTTTTTATGGTAATTTTATGTCAATATTTATATTATTAATTAACAAGTTATAAAATGAAAAAAATTATTACTGCATTTATTTTTTTAGGATTATTACTAACCGGTAAATCATTTTGTCAAAAATTTGAAGGATTAGCGCTTACACCACCAATGGGATGGAATAGTTGGAATAATTACGGATGCAATGTAAGTGAAGACCTTATAAAAAATATGGCTGATGCTATGGTTTCAAGCGGAATGAAAGATGCCGGATATCAATATATTGTAATTGATGATTGCTGGCAAATTGGAAGAGATAGTTTGGGAAATATTATTCCTGATCCAAAACATTTTCCTTCTGGAATGAAGGCTTTAGCAGATTATATCCATTCTAAAGGATTAAAATTAGGTTTATATTCTGATGCTGGACTAACGACTTGTGCTGGCAGACCAGGAAGTCGTGGTTATGAATTTCAGGATGCACGTTCTTATGCCAGTTGGGGAATTGACTACTTAAAATACGATTGGTGTGCTACAAGCACTCAAAACGCACCTGCCTCCTACACTTTGATGAGGGATGCTTTATATAAAGCTGGACACCCAATTGTTTTTAGTTTATGCGAATGGGGAAACAACAATCCTTGGGAATGGGGAGCTGAAGTTGGTCATTTATGGCGCACTACTGGAGACATTTTTCATTGTTATGATTGTGTATTAAATCATGGAACCTGGAATCAGTGGGGATGGACTGTAATACTTGATATGCAAGATAAACTCAGAAAATACAATGGCCCCGATCATTGGAATGATGCAGACATGATGGAAGTTGGAAATGGGATGAGTGTTACTGAAGACAGGGCTCACTTTACTTTGTGGTGTATGTTAGCTACACCTTTAATGGCTGGAAATGACATTGCAAATATGACACCGGAAGTTAAAGAAATACTTACAAATAAAGAAGCTATTGCAATTAATCAAGATCCTAAGGGTATTCAGGGATTAAGATATTTATACGACGATGATGTTGAAATTTGGGTGAAACCTTTGGAAAATGACGAACTGGCTTTTTGTTTCTTCAACAGAAGTGATGTGCCTCAGGATGTTAACTTTAAATGGGATAAGTACCGTGTTGAAGATGGGATATCTCAGACTGATATATATTTAGACAAAGTAAATTATAAAATAAGAGATATTTGGGCCAAAAAAGATTTAGGTTCAACAAAAAACACATCGTTTAAAAGAACTATTCAACCTCATGATGTTGTTTTAATTAGATTGTTGAAATAATAAATATTATTAAAAAATTATAAAATGAAACTTAACATAATAATTATAATAGTAGTTCTTTTTACGATCACTACTAAAATATATTCAGCAGCTAATACTACTGCTTATGATACTGCCCGGATTTACAATGCAATGATAAAAGCAAGAAATGGTGAAGATATAACAATAGGTGTGTTTGGTGGGTCAATAACAGCAGGAAGCCTGGCTTCAATCCCTGATAAAAGGTGGGCAAATTTAATTACAGATTGGTGGATAACTACTTTCCCTGAAAGTAATATAACTCTTATTAATGCTGGTATTGGAGGCACTGGATCAGATGTTGGGGTACACAGGCTTAATGATGACTTATTGGTGCAAAATCCTGATTTTATAATTGTTGAATTTGCTGTGAATGATGCCGGGATAAATTCAACATATGTTCAGCAAATGATGGAAGGTATTACCCGCCAAATATTAAGTAAAAATATTGCAATAATGTATTTGTTGCTTAAAATGGAAACCTTTGGAACCGCTCAGGCAGATCATAAAATTGTTGGAGAATACTATGAAGTTCCAATGGTTAGCTATGCTGATTTAATTGATTCTGCCGTAGTAGCTGATGGAATGGAGCTAAGTGATGTTTTTGGAGATTCCAATGATAAAAAGGAAGGTGTGCATCCAAATGATAAAGGCATGCAATATATTGCTGATTTTCTAATCGATGAATTTAATATTATCTATAATAACCTTCCTGATGGTAATGATTTGGTTGAAGTAGCGGATACCCTTCCAGCCCCATTAATTTCTGATAATTATGATAAAACTTTTCAATATACAAACCAAACCTTAACCCCACTCACAAATAGCGGATGGACAAATAGAGGTGAAGGATGGCAGGCAGATGTCGTGGGTTCAGAAATTTCTTTCAAAGTTGATGGAAATGCCATTTCAATCTTATATTCAAAACATAATGATGATTTTCGTGGAAAAGTTGAAACATGGATAGATGATGGAACTCATGAAATTCTTGATGGGTATTGGGAACAAACATGGGGACCGGCTACCGTTTTTCAATTAATTCAAGAAGGTTTAATTGATGGTGAACACACATTACATGTAAAAATAATTGAAGAAAGTTCAACCGTAAATGAATGTCACTTTTTTGAAGTAATGAAGGTTTTAAAAGCAGGAAATATACTAGATATTGCGCCTATTGTTGATGTTGAAAACCAAAAAAAAACATTAACTAATGGTGAAGTTTCATTTGATGCCAGCAATAGTTACGATCCTGATACTACAGGTTCTCTTACTTATACATGGTCATTGATTTCTTCTCCTGCAAATAGTACTGCTGCAATTGATAATCCATCACCATCCATTGCCAATTTTATTCCTGATAAAGAGGGAATTTATAAAATTGGACTTACTATATCAGATGGGATTTATAATAGCGTTGAGGAAATAATTACCATCCATACAGTTGCTTCAAATACTGCACCCAATGCAAATGCTGGCAGCGACGCAACTATTCCGCCAAGAGAATACTATGAACTTAATGGAACAAATAGTAGTGATAATGAAGGTGATGTATTGCTATATAATTGGAGAGTAATATCAAGACCAGATATTGCGAGCATGACATTAAAGGATGAAGATATCGCCATTGCTCAATTTAAATCTTCTAATGAAGGGGAGTTTATTTTTGAATTGACCGTAAGTGACAGCATTGCCGAGGGCAAAGATACCGTGAAAATAATTGTTTCTGAAAATCCTGTATCAGTTTATTATAACCAACCTGAAAATATTGATTTTTCTATATATCCAAATCCTTCATCAAATAAAATTAATTTATTCTTTCAGTTAGAAGAGTCAGCATCAGTGAATATATCCATTTATTCAATTGATGGAAAAATGGTATATCAATTATTAGATGATTATTTCAGTAAAGGCAAACATGAGCTGGTTCGTATTATCGATCATAATTTAAAGCTTAGTGGCACATATTTAATAAAATTTTCATCGAAGAATGCTGTAAAAACTCAAAAAATAGTCATTCAATAACATTTATAATATGAAACAAGCATTAAAAATTAATAAATAAACGTATGAAAAAATCTCTTTCTATATATATGCTTATTGCTGCTTGTATTATTGTTTTATCATGTAAAAAAGATGAAGTAAAAAGTAGTGAAAAAGAAATTTTAAGTTTTACTATTGAACAACAGACAGCAGTTCCTACAATAGACGCTGAGGGTGCAATAATTAATGCCGAAGTTAAATTTGGAACTAACTTATCAAAATTAGCTCCGCAAATTATAATTTCTGAAAAAGCAACCGTTAATCCTGCCTCAGGCGATACAGTTGATTTCAATCAAGGTGCAGTTAAATATACTGTTACAGCTGAAGATAATTCAATACGGGATTGGGTTGCTTTAATAAGTATTGAAGAAGATGCTACACCAGTAGTCTTGAGCTCCGAAAAAAATATAATTTCATATTCTGTTCCTGCTCAGGTTGGAGAAAACAGAGTAGTAAGCAAAAATATTTATGTTATAGTTCCCTATGGTACAGATCTTTCAGCTATCGTTCCTGAAATTGAAATTTCAGATAAAGCAGTAATTTCTCCTTCTTCAGGTGAAGCTGTTGATTTTACAATAGAGGGTTATATTGAATACATTGTTACTGCGGAGGATGGCACTACTTTAAAATGGAAAGTTTATGCTGAACAGGAAGTTATTTCTGCCGATAATGCAAATATTCAATATACCGGAAGAATAGATTTCACTGATCCAAAAGCCCCGCGATTCTGGGCTCCCGGAGTTTATATAAAGGCCAAATTCTCTGGCGATTATTGCGAAGTGATTATAAATGATGAAGTACTTTGGGGAAACAGTCATAATTATCTTGAAATTGTAATTGACGATACTACCCAAATGAGAGTGCAAACTACTGCTCAAAAAAATTCCTTTATATTATCTGATCTTTCAGGTGGTGAACACACTGTGCTTATCTGTAAAAACACTGAATCGAATATTGGTTATCTCGAATTTATAGGATTTAAATGTGAAGGTTTATTGCCATTAGAAGATAAACCAGTACGAAAATTGGAATTTATAGGCAATTCCATTACCGCAGGTATGGATGATGATAACTCACAAAAGGAGTGCAACTCAGGAGAATGGTACGGTAACCACAACGCATACTTGAGTTACGGCCCGGTTACAGCAAAGAAATTAAATGCCCAATATCATATTTCAGCAGTTTCAGGGATAGGTATGATTCATAGTTGTTGTGATAATGATTATGAAATAGGTGATGTTTATGGAAATATTGGTTTGAATCAAAATAATTCCCCATGGGATTTCAGCCAATATACACCAGATGTTGTAACTATTTGTTTAGGTCAAAATGATGGCGTTCAGGATTCTGTTGCATTCTGCAGCGAATATGTTAATTTTATTGGTACTCTTCGGTCAAATTATCCGGATGCTTATATTGTTTGTTTAAATAGTCCAATGGCAGATAATTCTTTGACAGTTATGCTTAAAAAATACCTTACTGGTATTGTAAATTATATGAACAATAATGGGGATAATAAAGTCTCCTCTTTCTTTTTAACTAATTCATTGAATAACGGATGCAACAGTCATCCCGACTTAGATCAACATAAACAAATAGCTGATGAATTAGCAGCATATTTGAAAGATTTGTTAAACTGGTAATATATAAAATATTCAACTTATGAAAATGACACCTAAATTCATCTTATCAATTTCATCATTTTTAATACTTATGATGATTACATACTCATGTAAAATTACCCTCCCTGAACCTCTTAAAAGTCCTGATAATAATATTGCGGTAGAGGTTTTTGTTGAAGACGGAAAAGTATTATATAATGTGTTAGTAAAAGAAGAGTTAGTGATGAAAAATTCACAATTAGGAATTCAAATGAGTGATATAGATTTTACTAATAATTTAAAGCTAGTATCAAGCTCAGATGTTGTTTTAGTGAACGAAAATTATAATATGCTTTACGGCAAACATAAAGAATGCTCTTATAATGGTAATAAAAAAATATTTCATTTTGAAAATGAAAATGGTGAAAGAATGGATATTATATTTCGGGTTTCGAATGATGGTATTGGTTTTCGTTATTATTTTCCAAAAAGCGACACGTTATTACAGATTATAAAAGAAGAAAAGACTTCTTTTCATTTTTTAAACGGAACAATGGCTTGGATGCAGCCATGTGCTGATTCTAAATCAGGCTGGTCTAGGACAAATCCTTCATATGAAGAGTTATATCAACAGGAAATTGCCACTGGCACTCCTTCCCCCTTCGAAGCAGGATGGGTATTTCCAACGTTATTTAATTTCAATGATACCTGGCTGTTAATTTCCGAAACAGGTTTAGATGCTAATTATTGTGGCACAAGGTTAAAACAAAACTCTCCCGATAATGAATACTTTATTGGATTTCCACAAGCAGCTGAAGTTTCTCATACCGGTGAGCTTTATCCACAATCTTCAATTTCATGGTTCTCCCCATGGAGGATAATTGCAATTGGAAGTTTAAAAACAATTGTTGAAACAACGTTGGGTACCGATTTAGCTATTCCAGCAATTAATGGAGACTTTTCATTTGTTAAACCAGGCCGATCAGCATGGAGCTGGGTTCTACTCAAGGACGATTCAACGATATATCCTGTTCAAAAAAGATTTATTGATTATGCTGCTGATATGGGATGGGAATATTGTTTGATAGATGCCGATTGGGACAAAAAAATAGGATACGATAAAATTCACGAGTTAGTTGACTATGCAAAAAAGAAAAACGTTGGAATTATTCTTTGGTATAACTCATCGGGTGATTGGAATGACACACCCTATAGTCCAAAAAGTATCTTGGTAACAAAAGAAGATAGGATGAAAGAGTTTAAAAAAGTAAAAGAAATGGGTGTTGTTGGATTGAAAATCGATTTCTTTGGAGGGGATGGAAAATCAGTAATTCAATATTATCATGATATTTTAAATGATGCTGCTGAAGTTGGTTTAATGATTAATTTTCACGGATGTACTTTACCCAGAGGGTTGCAACGTACTTATCCGAATTTAGTTAACATGGAAGCAGTTCGGGGAATGGAATTTTTAACTTTTGATCAATATAATGATGATTTGGCATCGAATCATAATGCAATGCTACCTTTTACACGAAATGTTTTTGATCCCATGGATTATACTCCTGTTTGCTTTTCAGAAATTCCAGGATTTACAAGATATACTACACAATCCCACGAGCTTGCGTTAGCTGTATTATATTTGGGTGGCATCCAACATTATGCCGAAACTCCCACAGGAATGAAAAAAGTGCCAGATTATATAAAAGAATTAATGAAAGAAATTCCTATTGGATGGGATGAAACAAAATTTATTGATGGCTATCCAGGTAAAGTTGTAATTATTGCAAGAAGATCAGGTAATACCTGGTACATTGCAGGAATAAATGGTGAAAATGAAAAGAAAGAAGTAACCATTGATCTTTCATTCATCCAAAAAACTAATGGAATTCATATCCATGATGGTGAAAATAATAGAAGTTTTGTAAAAGAAAATATTCAATTAATTGATTCGAAAGAATTATCTATTCATATGATAGAAAATGGTGGCTTCTTAATAAAACTATAATTTATAAATAATTCAAAGTTAAATAAATATGAAAAATGTAAAAATCGTATTCCTTTTAATTTTTATTGCTCTAATTATGACGCAATGCAATAATAAAATAATTAAAATTATTGAAGTAAAAAATGGTATTCAACTTGAATCAGACGACTTAAACGTGAAAATTCAGTTTTACACTGAAAATATCGTTCGTGTAACAAAATGGCATGAAGATGGAAAGGAGGATAAAAAAAGCCTCTCGGTAATTAAAGAAGAAATTCCTGAATTAAATATTAACAGAGAAGATAAAGGTGATATTTTTATTGTAAATAGTGAAAAAATTAAATTAATAATCAAGAAAAATACTGGTCAGATTACATATTTAAATGCTACTGGTGATAATATTTTAAAGGAAAAAAAATCAACTTTTAATCCTATTGTTTATGAAGATGATTCCGCCTTTACTATTCAGCAAACTTTTCAGTTAACAGCTGATGAAGGAATTTATGGATTAGGTCAGCACCAATATGGATATATGAATTATAGAAACAAAGAAGTAAAATTGGTGCAAACAAATACAGATGCTGTAAATCCTTTTATAGTATCCACTCAAAAATATGGTATTTTATGGGATAACTATTCTAAAACCATTTTTAAAGACTCCCCTGCCGAAGCTTCATTATGGTCAGATATTGGTGATAATATTGATTATTATTTTGTGTATGGTAACGATTTGGACAACGTAATTGCTGGATATAGGGAATTAACTGGTGACGCTCCTATGTATGGTAAATATGCTTATGGATACTGGCAAAGCAAAGAGCATTATGATACACAGGAGGAAATAATGAGTGTTGCAAAGGAATACCGCAAACGTCAAATTCCTATTGATAATATGATTCAGGACTGGGACTATTGGAATGGGGCCCAAAATTGGAGTGGAATGTTTTTCGATAAAACGTTATTCCCAAAACCAAAAGAAATGGTTGACCAACTGCACAAAATGAATTTTCATCTTATCATTTCCATATGGCCGGCCCTTGGTCCAAATACAGCCGTTTACAAAGATATGCTTCAAAAAGGATTCTTATATCCTCCTGTAGGTTGGGCAGGTTTTAAATATTATGATGCTTTTAATCCAGAAGCGAACCAACTTTACTGGCAGTATTTGAGAGACGGATTATTCTCAAAAGGAATTGATGGCTGGTGGATTGATTCAACCGAACCGGATGTTGTTAATGCATTAACTAAGGAATCTACCGATTATGAAATGAAAAAAGTTGGAAAAAATTACCTTGGATCATGGGCACGATATTTAAATGCTTTCTCTTTAGCTATGACCGATGATTTATATAAAAACCTGCGTAATGAAACTGATAAAAGAGCCTATATTTTAACCAGATCAACTTATGCCGGGCAGCAACGAAATGCAGCTACTACATGGTCGGGAGATATTGGGGCTAACTGGGATGTATACAGGCATCAAATATCTGCAGGTATTAATCATTGTATGTCAGGGATACCTTACTGGACTTTTGATATTGGTGCTTTCGTAATTGGTGCTTATGATGGTGTTTTTTGTAACAGTAAAAAAGATCCTGGTTACCAGGAGCTTTACACCCGTATGTTTCAATTAGGTGTCTTCACTCCTATTTTCAGGTCTCATGGATCAGAAACTCCTCGTGAAATTTGGGAAATGGGTGAATTCCAGGATGTTTTAATTAAATATGATAATTTACGATATCGATTAATGCCCTATATCTATTCATTGGCATGGAAGGTAACTAATGAAAGATATACCATAATGCGTGGATTACCAATGGATTTTATTGCAGATAAAAATACCTATGATATTGATGATCAATTCATGTTTGGGCCATCAATTATGGCATGTCCTGTTACTGAATTCATGTATTATCGACCGCCTGAAAAATCAAAATTTGTTACGTCCAACCATTTTAAAACTAATACTGGCGAACGAGGATTAGTAGCAAAATATTACAAAGACAATAAATATAAAGTTCTTGGAAAAGAAACCATCGACACAAGTATTAATATTTTTTGGTACACAGGCCGGCCTGATTACGTATCGGACAGTATGTTCTCCATTCGATGGGAAGGAAAACTTATTCCATCTGAAACAGGAAAACATCAGTTTCATATGAAAAGCTTTGATGCAAAACGTATTAAAATTAATGGGAAAGTTTTACCAATAGTTTATACCAGCGTTGAACAATATACCGATTTTATTGAATTGGAAGCAGGCAAAGAATACGATTTTGTCGTTGAAACAGAAAATACTTCAACTGGTGCTGCCAGGATGAGGTTATTCTGGAAAACACCTTCCATACTTGAAAAAGAAAAATCTGGTGAATTAAATGAAAAAGTTAGAAATGTATATTTACCTGAAGGTACTTTATGGTATGATTTCTGGACAGGAAAACAATATGAAGGCGGAAAAACAATTACCGCTGAAGCCCCAATTGAAACATTGCCAGTTTATATTAAAGCAGGATCAATTATCCCAATGGGTCCGTTTATCCAGTACACTACTGAAAAACCAGCTGATCCCATTGAATTGAGGGTATATTCCGGAGCTGATGGAAGTTTCACCTTATATGAAGATGAAAACGAGTTCCATAATTATGAAAAAGGCATATATTCAACTATTGAGTTTTCATGGAATAATGAGACAAATGAATTGACAATTAATGATAGGAAAGGTGAATTTTCTGGAATGCTAAAAGGTAGGACAATTAATATAACATTGGTTAAAGAAGGATTAGGGATTGGAATTGAAATTACATCCAAACCAGATAAATCAATAAAGTATAATGGTGAAAAACAAATTATTAAGTTTTAGTTACGTATTAATTAATATCTTATCATGAGAATAAAAGCAATATTAATAACTGGATTATTTATTATTTTAACTACAAATAGCTGTAACTTATTAAATAGAAATAATTTAACAGTATTTTCTCCAAATAAACAAATTAAAATCAACTTTGAAATTAATAACGGAATTCCTTATTATTCAGTAAGTAAAAACAACATACCAGTTATTAAAAAATCAAAACTTGGATTTAGTTTAAAATCCCAATCATTATTTGATAATCTTCATATTACTGATATTACCAAAGAGAGTAATGATGATACATGGGAACAAATCTGGGGAGAAAAGCAATTTATAAGAAATCATTACAATCAACTTTCAATTACTCTGAAAGAAACTAATAATCTGAATTGTAGCCTAAATATCATTTTTAAAGTATTTGATGATGGAATTGGTTTTCGATATGAAATTCCCCAGCAAGATAACATAGATAGTATAATAATACTGGATGAAGTTACTGAATTTAAATTGTCTGATAACCATACATCATGGTGGATTCCGGCATATCGTGATAACAGGTATGAATACTTATATAAAAAATCAAAAATTAATGAGATAGATACTGTGCATACTCCATTGACCATTGAAACAACAGATGGATTATATTTAAGTATTCATGAGGCAAATCTTACTAATTATGCGAGTATGACTTTAGCAAATATTGGTGAGAATATATTAAAATGTGATCTCGTGCCATGGTCTGATGGAATTAAGGTGAAATCCAAAGCGCCAATGGTTACACCATGGAGAACAATTCAAATTGCCGATAAGTCAGGTGATTTAATCACTTCATATTTAATACTTAATTTAAATGAGCCAAATAAACTTGAAGATGTATCATGGATTAGACCATTTAAATATATTGGTATTTGGTGGGGAATGCATATTGGAAAATATAGCTTTTGGGAAGGGGAAAAACATGGCGCCACAACAGAAAACGCTAAAAAATACATTGATTTTGCTTCTGAAAATAAAATGAACGATTTACTTATTGAAGGATGGAATAAAGGCTGGACACTTGAATGGTATTTAAACAAGATGCATTATTTCAGCTTCACTGAATCAACCGATGATTTTGATTTAAAAGAAGTAAGCAGTTATGCAAAGTCAAAAAGTGTACATATAATTGGTTATCATGAAACCGGATCCAATATTGATAACTACTTAAAACAAATAGACGATGGAATGCAAATTTATAAAGACCTTGGAATGCACTCCATAAAAATAGGACAAGTTGGTTCAAGATTAAATATGAAGGAATGGCATCATGGGCAATATGGCGTGGAATATTACAGATATGTTTTAGAAAAAGCTGCTGAATATGAATTAACTGTTAATTTTCATGAACCAATAAAACCAACTGGACTGAGAAGAACATTACCGAATTTAATGTCAGGTGAAGGAGCGCGTGGTCAGGAATATAATGCCTGGAGCGAAGGTAATCCTCCTGAACATTTGATTATTTTACCTTTCACCAGGTTATTGGCTGGGCCAATGGATTTTACACCAGGAATATTTAGTATTAAACCCACTCGTGTGCATACAACACTTGCGAAACAATTAGCTATCTATGTCACAATTTATTCACCTATACAAATGTTGGCTGATTTACCTGAAAATTATACCGGACGTCCTGAATTTAAATTTTTACTCGATGTACCAGTAGATTGGGAAGATACAAAAGTTATAAATGCTAAAATTGGAGAATATTTAACAACCGTTAGAAAAGACAAAAATAGTGAAGATTGGTATCTTGGTAGCATTACTAATGAAGAGGGCAGAGAATTCAATATTAACCTTGATTTTCTTGAAAATGATAAAAAATACATGGCTGAAATATATGCAGATGCTAAAGATGCAAGCTGGGTTAAAAATCCCGAAGCTACTGAATTAAAACAATTAAATGTTGATTCTAATTCATCATTAACAATTAAGCTCGCACCTGGTGGCGGACAAGCAATTAGATTTCATAGGATTACAGAATAGACGGGATTTAATCAATTTAAATTTAAATTAAGAAATTCTTTAAATTGACTATCCCTGTGGCATAGTTATAGGTTATTTCGTCAATTCTATTGCAGTAAAAAGTCGAAAACCAAATATTCCTGTTTTGTGCGCATCAATTATGCTCTAAAAACTTTCAATTTAGCTCATACAAAGCTATTTTTAGGGTGACTTTGTTTGAGAAATTATAAACCGCAGTGGGTTTTTAGTTTTAAGATTTCTTTAAAAGTAATGAATATCAAAAACATTTATCAATGTTCTTTGGCTTGATCCAAAGAACTCTGCCTGCCGTTCGGCAGTTCAGGCAGGCAAAAATCAAGACTGATGATAATTTTTAACAAAATTACGTCACCTGCTTTTGAACGCCCGCCTGACCGGACGGGCAGGCATCCCAAGCCGTACCGGAAAAAGCTTCATCGTTTCGTTTATAATTCCCAAAACCGGTACTCGTGGGATGCTTACCAGTACCTTACGCTCAAGCAGGTTTCTTATTTTGTTTTAAAAATTCTCATAGGTCGATTTTTGTTAACATAAGGTTAAATGATCAATTAAAAAAGTGCGCAGGCCAGGCCAAACGGCGGGCAATAGGTTGGGGTGACTAAGCGAAGCGATTTCATGAGCCAAAGGCGAATAATGGATAATCGCTTAGATT
>CAZBZX010000058.1:0-14598 GCA_964496465.1 uncultured Bacteroidales bacterium | reverse complement strand
ATATTAAAACTTTAATAAACGAACGATCAGCAGATGCTGCTTTAACATTAATTGGTTTCAGATCGGAAAACTTAAAACATGATGGCCAGAACCTTTTTACTGGTTACGATAATATTGGCCAGGTATTATTTGTGAATTCTTGTGGTGAAAAGCAAATCTCTTAATTTTTATTACTTCAATTTTGCACTGATGCAATGAATAAATTCTTCCCGGGTTGGAAGGTTATTTAAAAATTCGCCTGTAAAAGCTGAAGTTGTTGTTACAGAATTTTGTTTTTGAACTCCCCTTATTTGCATACACATATGTTGTGCTTCAATAACAACAGCTACACCCGATGGTTTTAAAGTTTTATCAATACACTCAATAATTTGCGTTGTTAACCTTTCCTGCACTTGTAATCTTCGGGCAAATGCTTCAACTACCCTGGCTATTTTACTTAAACCTGTTATATATCCATGTGGTATATAGGCAACATGGGCTTTACCATAAAAGGGGAGCATGTGATGTTCACATAAACTAAAAAGATCAATATCTTTTACAATTACCATTTGCTGGTAATCTTCTTTAAACATAGCAGAGGTTATTATTTTTTCAGCGTCCTGATAATATCCTTGAGTAAGAAACTGCATAGCTTTTGCAATTCTATAAGGAGTTTTTAATAAACCTTCCCTTTCCGTATCTTCTCCTAAATTTATTATCGCTTCTTTATAAAGTTTAGCTAGCTTGTTTGTAGTTTCAGCATTATATTTTTCAATTTTAGTAAATCCTTCATCATCATTTGTACTAAAATTATTACTTATAAATTCCATATTATTTTATTTATTTCCGAAATATTCAACAAAATTATTTTCAGTTTCTTCAATTTTTATACAATGTAATAAACATCCCAGTTTTTCAATTGGATTTTCTAATTTCTCCCAAATTGATATTGCCAGATTTTCAGTCGATGCAATTTTTCCTTCCATAAAATCAACATCAATGTTAATATTTTTGTGATCTAATTTATCAATTACATGGTTCTGAATTACTTTACTTAATGTTTTTATGTTTACTAAAAAGCCTGTTTCGTTTTTAATAATTCCTTTAACTGTAACAAATAATACATAATTATGCCCATGCCAGTTTGGGTTGGAACATTTTCCATATTTTTCGAAATTCTCTTCATTAGAAAGATTAGGATTAAATAAGCGATGTGCCGCGTTAAATCTCTCTCTTCTAGTTAGATATATCATAAATTGTTAAAAAAGTTAAAGAATTAATGATAAAAGTTCCAATTTTTTTTAAAATTAGCAACTTTTTATTGTAATTTACAACATTAAATTTAATATTGACTTTATTTAACAAATATGAAAGTTTTATTTCTTGCTGCAACAAAATCAGAAGTTTTATTTCTATCAAAAAAATACGGTTTTAATTTTTCTGAAAGTAACTTTACATCATTTACTGTTAATAAATTTCAATTTGATGTTTTAATTTCTGGTATTGGTATTTATTCTACAACCTATCATCTTACAAAAGTGTTGATGAAAGAAAAATACAACCTGGTATTAAACATAGGAATTGCTGGTAGCTTACGAAATTTTAAAATTGGAGATGTAATCAATGTAGTGCAAGATGAATTTGGAGATTTAGGTGTTGAAGATAAGGGAAAATTTTTGACTTTATTTGAAAAAGGATACATCAGGGCTTCTGAATTTCCTTTTATTGATGGAAAATTATATTCTGATTTTATTGATTTTACTGATGCTATTTCAGATTTACCTGAAGCTAAAGGTATCACCATTAATACTACACATGGTTCGATGGAGAGTATTGAAAAAGTTAAAAATAAATTCGATGCTGATGTTGAATCAATGGAAGGTGCTGCTGTTTTTTATGTTTGTTTACACGAAAATGTGCACTGTACACAGATAAGGGCCATATCAAATATTGTTGAACCTATGGATAAAAATAACTGGGATATTGAACTCGCCATGAAAAACTTAGAAGAGGTGATCAATAATATGATTGAAGAAATATGCTAAAATGAAGCTTACAGTTGGTTTTTCTCCTTGCCCAAATGATACTTTCATATTTGATGCGATCGTGCATCGGAAAATAAATACTCAAAACCTCGATTTGTCTTTTTTAGTTACTGATGTTGAGGACCTCAACAAAAAAGCGTTTAATGAAGAGTTAGATGTTTCTAAAATAAGCTTTCATGCATTTGCTTATTTATCAAAAAATTACAAAATTTTAACATCAGGTAGTGCTCTTGGTAACAATAATGGACCATTGTTAGTAAGTAAGCGCAAGATATATCCTGATGAAATTAATGATTTAAAAATTGCAATTCCAGGTAAATATACAACTGCAAATCTTTTACTTGGAATAGCCTATCCAAATGTTAAAGAAAAAATCGAATACCTTTTTTCCGATATTGAAGATGTAGTTTTAAGTGAAGAAACAGACGCCGGGTTGATTATTCACGAGAACCGTTTTACTTACGAAAAAAAAGGCCTAAAAAAAATCATTGATTTGGGTGAGTATTGGGAATCAATTACAAAACTGCCTATTCCCTTAGGGGGAATAATTATTAAAAGAAGTATTAAAACTGATATACAGAAAAAATTTAACCAGGTATTAAAAGAGAGCATTGAATTTGCTTTCAAAAACCCAGATTCATCATTAAATTATATTAAAAACTATGCTCAGGAACTGGATGAAACAATTATTAAGAAGCATATTGATTTATATGTAAATAATTATAGTGTTAACATAGGAAAGGAAGGGAAACAGGCAATTTACGAATTATATAAAATTGGTGCAGAGAAAGGGCTTTTTGATTCAGTTGAAAATGATATTTTTGTTGAATAATTGAATATTTAAAGAATTATGATAATTGTTACAGGAGCAGCAGGATTTATTGGAAGTAATTTAGTAAAGAAGTTAAATATTGAAGGATATAAAGATATTGTTCTTGTTGATGATTTTTCGGACGGTGAAAAGAATAAAAATATTGAAAATAAAGTATATTCAGCAAAAATACATCGAGATGATTTTATAAGTTGGATAGTTGAAAATCATAAATTAATCCAGTTTATTTTTCACCTGGGAGCTAGAACAGATACTTCAGAATTTGATATTGAAATATTTAATAAATTAAATTTAAACTATACTAAGGCCATTTGGAAAGCCTGTGCTGAATTTGGTATTCCTTTAGTTTATGCATCATCGGCTGCGACATACGGAGATGGAGAATTAGGGTATGAAGACAAGCATGACCTAATTGAGAATTTGAAGCCCTTAAATCCATATGGCGAATCGAAAAATGATTTTGATAAGTGGGCATTGAAACAGAAAAAAAAGCCTTATTCCTGGGTTGGCTTGAAATTTTTTAATGTCTATGGACCAAATGAATACCATAAGGGAAGAATGGCATCAGTAATTTTTCATGCTTTTAACCAAATTCAGAAAGCGAAAAAAATGCAATTATTTCGTTCCCATAAAGCTGAATATAAAAATGGGGAACAAAAACGCGATTTTATTTATGTGAAAGATGTTATAGATGTAATGTATTTCTTTCTTCATCATAGAAAAGATCCGGGAATTTATAACCTTGGAACCGGAAAAGCTCGGACTTTTTTAGATTTAGTTAAAAGCTCCTTCGCTGCCTTAAATATGAACCCTGTTATTGACTTTATTGATACCCCAATAGATATTAGAGATAAATATCAATATTTTACTGAAGCCCGTATGGATAAACTGGTATCTATTGGATATAATAATTCATTTACAACATTAGAAGATGGTATTTTTGATTACATCTTAAATTACTTAAAATCAAATGCATACAATTAACCGTTGAATGTAATTACTATTATTCCTTAATTTCAGTATACCAAGTAATTGCACAATAAATAATTATTTATTAACATTGTATGTGTTGATAACTAAACCTAAACTACTATGAATCAGAATACATCGTTGTATATCAAGAAGTTAATTGGATTAACCCTTGTTGTTATAGCAAGTTTGTTTGCTGCTGATTATGTTGAGTTGTATGCATTAATACCTCTGGCGTTAATAGTTTACTCAACAATTTATTCTCAAATTATGAATAAAAAGCCACCTTATCTATTTGGCTTAAAAAAGGTGGATGATTTCATTACTAAAAAAGGTGGATTCTGGAATTTATTTAAATTAATTCTTACTATCCTTGGTTTTATTTATGATATAGTAATATGGGTTATTTGGAGTGTTTATTTAATTTTTGAGATTGGCATTGATATAATTATGCTGATTAAAGAAATTATATATTGGATAATTCATGCAATTATTTGGTTTTTAAAACAGTTTGTTCCTGCCATAGTTTTCATTTACAAAATGTTTTTGTATTATATTGTTGGTTGGTTATGGTGGATTTACAGGGTATCATTCAGACATGTGGCTTCAAGTGTAAAATTAAATTTTTTCCTTGTTGGTTTGTGGGGAAGTATAATCTCAATTTTTGCGGTTCTATTATTTTATTACCTTGATGTTTTGTTTGGAACCAACCAGTTAGTTTTTATCGGTATTGTATTGGCTACATTGCCCTTAGCATGGACTTACGGTGAAATTGCCGCTATAAATGAAAATGAATTACAAGATGAACCTTACTATGAAGTTACCAGCAATTTTCAAAATGGAGTTGAATCAGTAAAATATATTTTATATTATGTTGTAGGTTTTTTAGTACTATCAATAATTCATATTGGATTAGATTTATTCGGATGGATTCCAAATGTTGGATTAACAATATTAGGCTTTGCATTAAATATTAATACGCTCATCTCACTTGTTCTAATATTTTTATATGTAATAATAATATTTGCAACTGCCATTATTCCTACTCATCTACTCAAAACAGAAGAACAGGAAACCCCTTTTCATGATATTATAAATTTTTTAAGTGTGATTTTAAAGAAAGGATTGCAATATATACTGGTTACTATTCCCAATGCTATTTTTGGCGCTCTATTAATGGTAATTCCAGCTTTACTGGTAATTGCAGCTATCTGGATAACATTTACTGTAAAAGATGATGTTTTACAACGCAGAATTAATAAACTTGAGAAGTTGAAAACAGAGGAGATTACAGCAGTTCAATCATATAAAATTGATAAAAAAATTGATAAACTTAACTATTATATTGATTTCCCTGCTGGTATAGTTGAGGACACAAAAGATCGTAAAACATGCGGAAAAATTATTGAGAAATTAAACCAGTATATTGAAGATCAAAATGCAGCAAATACAAAAATAAAGGTTGAATATAATGCTAAGTTAAAGGATCTTGAATATGATAAAGAAGAAGCTAAAAAAATTAAAAATATTGATAGACAATTAAATGAACTTGAATCAATCGAAAATAGTTTAGCTAAGTTAAAAGAGAAATATGCTGAAGATATCAGTAATGGTGAATTTAAATTGAAAAAGCATGAGGCTGATATTCAATATTGGAAAAACAGGAAAAGGCAACTTCCAATATCTCTTTTCTTTGTATTTATTTGGGTATCCTTATTTGGAGGATTAATCTTAGCTATTTATCGTGCTTTCTTGGGAAATGTTTATTATGAATTATATACATTAAAAAGTGAAGGGCTAACATATTTCTCTGAGTTAGTAAAAGAAACAAAAGAAAAAGATAGAACACAACCATTATTAGGATTTACTTTACTTGTTATAGCAATTTTAGTTATTTGTTTTTGCTTAAATTATTGCATGTAGAATTAATATAATATCATATAAAAAAGGGTGGTTAAATTTTTAACCACCCTTTTTTCTTATGAATAATTACTATTAACCCATTTATTTTGAAATCGGCTGGGCAAATGCTATAACATCATTTCCTGTAATTTCTTTATCGCACAAAATTATTAATCTTTCAAGTACATTCCTGAATTCACGTATGTTTCCAGTCCAGTTAATTTTTTTAAGCTCTTCAATTGCATCCTGTTTTATCTCTTTGGTTGCAATACCATGTTCGTTGCAAATAATTTCATTAAAATGATTTACGAGAAGAGGAATATCTCCTAATCGCTCATTTAATGATGGGACTTGAATTATAATAACACTTAGGCGGTGATATAAATCTTCCCTGAATTTTTTATCAGTTATTTCTACTTTTAAATCTTTATTAGTAGCAGCAATTATACGAACATCGACATCTATATCTTTATCACTACCTACTCGAGAAATTTTATTTTCTTGTAATGCTCTTAAAACTTTTGCTTGTGCAGATAGACTCATATCCCCAATTTCATCTAAAAAAAGTGTGCCTCCATGTGCTTGCTCGAACTTGCCTTTTCGTTGTTTATGTGCTGAAGTAAATGCTCCTTTTTCATGCCCAAATAACTCACTTTCAATTAATTCCGATGGTATTGCTGCACAATTTACTTCAATAAAAGGCATGCTTGCCCGATTACTTTTTTCATGTAATTGCCTGGCTATTAATTCTTTTCCAGTTCCATTATTACCACGAATTAAAACACGTGCATCAGTGGGGGCAACTTTGTCAATTATACTTAATACCTTATTAATTGCAGTTGAATTTCCAACAATTTCAAAATTTTTATTGATTTGCTTTTTTAAAATTTTTGTTTCGGTTACCAGGTTTGATTTATCAAGAGCATTTCTCATTGTGATTAGAAGACGGTTTAAATCCAATGGTTTTTCAATAAAATCGTAAGCTCCTTTTTTAATTGTATCAACAGCTAAATCTACTGTTCCATGTCCAGAAATCATGATAATCGGTACATCATTTGTTTTCTCAAAAATCTTTTCAATAACTTCAAGTCCATCCATTTTTGGCATCTTAATATCGCATAAAACAATATCGAAATGTCCGGTATCAAATATTTCCAATCCTTGAATTCCATCTTCTGCTAATTCAACTTCATGTTTTTCATAATCAAGTATTTCTTTTAATGTATTCCGAATACTAGCTTCATCATCAATTACAAGAATTTTTGCCATAATTAATAATTTTAAAAATGTGAGTTATGCTTCCAATAATTCTGCCAAAACGCCTTCTTTTAATGAATAAATTGAATGAACCATTTTTTTTAAATGCAATTTCTTCACTATAAAGTTAACAAATATAGCTGCCAGAACAATATATTCAGCTCTGTATTCTGGTAAACCAGGTATTTTAAGACGTTCATTATAGGTTGTTTGAATTAGTTTTTGATATAAAATAACCTGTTTATTACCAGAAAAAAGGTTATATGTATCATGAATCTCATCCAGATTATTTTCCGATTTTAACATGGCAGCCAACGTATCAAAAGTACCGGCAGCGCCAATTAAATTTATATTTCTATAAGTAGATAATTCTTTGAAAAGATCAGTCAATTCATTTTCCAGATAAATCTCAACTGAATTAATTTCTTTAGGAGTAATTGGATCTTTAGGTTTAAATTTATCCAATAACCTGGCAACTCCCAGGTTATAACTTTTTTTCCATATAATTTCATTTTTAGTACACAGAATAAACTCACAACTTCCACCCCCAATATCCAATATTAATGAAGGAGAGGAATCTAGTCCAACTGAAAGTTTAATGCCTTTGTATATGAGTAAGGCTTCTCTGTCACCATCAATTATTTCAACTTTTATATTCAGTTTTTCTATCTCATCAATAAGTTGATTACTATTTTCTGCACTTCGCATACCGGAAGTTCCAAAAGCAATGATGTTTTCTACCTTTAATTTTCTGCATTTATTATAATGAGTTGTTATTGCATTTATTGCTCTTTTATGAGCTTCAGGTAAAATAATTTTTTTATTAATACCACCTTTACCAAGCCTAACGGGAATTTTATTTTCAAATAGAATAGTATATTTTCGATTTTTATCGATTTCTGCTACCAATAAATTAAAAGTGTTTGTCCCCATGTCAATAATGCCAATCTTCATTGTAAAATTTTATTATTACAAATTACATACTAAAATTAGTAATAATAAAGAGATTAGTTATGAATGACTCTGAAAAGAATTTTAAAATAAAGGATTTTTCTGCTATTTTTAGAATTATAAATAAATCAAAAGTATTTTATATGAAGGCATCAAATTCACGTAGAAATTTTTTAAAAAAATCAACTACCGGTTTAGCAGGATTATTTGCTTTTAGTAAAATTTCTGCATCTGAATCGGTTTTAAGTGAACCTGACAGCGAACAGAAAATTATTTACAGGGTATTGGGTAAAACTGGTATAAAATTGCCAGTAGTAAGTAGCGGTAAATTACCAATAAATAATGAAAATCTCGCAAAGGCAATATTAAACTCAGAAATTATTCATGTTGATAATGCCTATGGTTATGATAACGGAAAAAATGAAGAACTTTTAGGTAAGTTATTGAAAGAATATCCCAGGGAAAAGCTGGTAATCTCGAGTAAACTTCCAGGTAATTTTGATGATGATGGTATGCCAATTTCTGAAGATAAGGTAATCGGAATGATGGAGAACTTGAACGAGAGCTTAATACGTTTAGGAACTGATTATGTTGATATTTTATATTTACATGGAGCCAGGACAAAAGAAGGAGTATTGTATGAACCTTACTTAAAAATGTTTAAGCAAATTAAAGAGGATGGTAAGGCTAAATTTGTTGGGGTATCAACCCATAGAAATGAAGCTGAAGTTATTAGGGCTGCGATAGAAAGCAATTTATATGATGTTGTGCTAACTGCGGTAAATTTTGTAAAAGAGGATTATGTTGATATTATGAATGCAATAGATGAAGCAGGACAAGCCGGGCTGGGGGTAGTGGCTATGAAAGTTTTTGCTGGTGGTTTTTTAGATAAGGAGAAAACTAAACCAGTAAATAAAAGTGCTGCATTAAAGTGGGTGTTAAAAAATGAAAATGTACATACTGCAATACTTACTATTAAATCATTTTCCGATTTAGAAGAATATATTGCCATGATGGATGATTTGGAATTGAACGAACAGGAAATTCATGACTTGGAAATTCAAAAAGAGGAAGCCCAATTATATTGCCCGGGTTGTAATAGTTGTGTTGAGCAATGCCCTTATAATCTTGAAATACCAGAAATTATGAGAGCATATATGTATGCATACGGCTATAGTAATTTAAAAGATAGTAAAGATCTACTAAAAAGGATAAATATCACGAACAATACTTGCGAAAATTGCGATATATGCCTTGTTAATTGTCCTGCAGGATTTGAGGTTCAAAATAAAATAAAAGATATTAAACGATTGATTGATGTACCAAATGAATTTTTGACTTAAATATTGAAAAGTATGAGAATTAAAAGAATTGAATTAATTATATTATTTGGAGCAATTGCATGGAATTTACTAGCTACCGATTTACCATTCAAATTACCTGACATTGGCGGTTGGTATAAAACGCTAAAAACGGAAGTATATTATCCCAATAGTTTGTGGAATTATATTGATGGTGCTGCTGATATGTATCTGGAATATGACTTTGTTGATTTACATCTTGCAGAATATCGAATGAATGAAAAATATTTTATAGTTGAATTTTATCACCATAATAATGCAAATTGCGCTTTTGGAATTTATAGTCAGGAAAGACCTGTTAATATTGAAATTTTAAATATTGGCGCTGAAGGATATCAGGATGGAGCTGTATTAAATTTCTTGGTCGATGATTATTATATAAAATTAAGCACAAGTTCTAACGATAAATTAGTCGAAAATACAATGATTGAAGCAGCCCGGAAAATTGCTCAAGCTATTAACATATCAGCTAAATTTCCTAGACTTTTAAAATGTTTTCCACAACAAGATAAAATATTGAATTCTGAAAAATACATTCATAAAAACTTTTTAGGTTTTGAATTTTTAAAATATGCATTTAGTGTAAAATATGCAGCAGGAGATGATAATTATGAATTATTTATTATTGAAAATAAGGATCCAGAGGAAAATGAAAAGATGCTAAAGTTTTATTTAGAATTTGCAAAACAGTCATCAGAAAATATTGATGAAGGTTATTATATAATCAAAGATAAGTATAATGGTGATGTCGGTCTTTATTGGACTGGCACCTTTATTTGGGGAGTGATAAACGAAAAAAGTGAAATAAAAAGAAAAGAATTGGTTGATATTCTTCATGCAAATTTATTGGAAAATAATTTTATTATCTATCCTTAAAGCAAAAAAGAATCAATGATAAATAAAAAAGCGAGAAATTCATATTTTTTTGAATTTCTCGCTTTCTTTTTAAATATAATATCTATTATTTTTTCAAGAATTTTTTCGTAATATATTTATCTCCAACTTTTATCTGATAAAAATAAATTCCTTTAGAAAGGTTTGAAGCATCAAAATTTAAGCTGTACCTTCCTGCTGTCAAATCAGTTTTTATAATGCTTTGAATTTTTATACCTACTGTATTATAAATCAATATTTCGCAATCACATGCATTGAAAACTTCCAGGTTAAAAGTTGCTTCATCAATAACCGGATTTGGAAACATGGTTAAATTAATATCTTTATCGAACTGACTTGATTGAACAATATCTGTAATATTACCTAGGCCTAGTAAAGCATTTATATGCTCCGCAACTGTTTCACCATCTGACCATCCTCTATAGCTAATTTTTCCTTGTTTATCTATTATAAATACTAAATCCTGAGTAGTTTTGTAAAGAGTCCCAAAATCACCTCCCTGGTATACTAATTTAAATGTAATTCCTGTAGTATTTTTAAAGCTCGAAACCGAAGTAACTGTTGAAGTAGAATTCCAGATATCAATTCCAATCATGGCAAAATTCGTATCATTTTTAAATACCTGGTAAACGTTTGCTTCAAGATCGGGAGCAGATGCAATACAGTAATGACAGGTATTTCCAAATACAAATATGGTTAAAACTTTTCCTTCATAATCGGAATAGTTTATTGTATCACCATCAATACTCGGAAAACTGAAACCTATTACATCATCACCTACATATTGTGTAAATGATGCAAGCCAATAAAATGCAATAAGAACAAAAATTAGTATAAATTTTATTTTTTTCATGTTAATATCCTCCATTATTTAAAATTTACTAGTTAGTTTTATTTCAACTCCTTTAAAATCTAAAGTCTCATAACAAATACCAGAAGTACAAGCCGGGCCACCTCTTCTTTTTCCAGCAAATACTGAAATGTTATGAGATAAGTATTTATAACCTAAGTTAAATCCCAACCAATTAGTTTTTCCTTTTTCTATTTCAAAGGTTGAAGATTTATCGCTAAAGAATGGATCATCAGATATTTCCCAGATAATACTTCCTGAAATTTTTGTTGATTTTGAAATAGTGAGAGCTATTACTAAATTATTAATGTCATCTTCTTCTCTGGAAAAGTTTGGTATTCAAATTCCAATCCTGTTGACCATGAGTTACTCAATTCTCTGTTGTAATATAAACCGCCAGAATAACGGTTCTTCTGAGAAACAATTTCATCATTTGAATAATCAGCAAAAATTTTAATTGAATTTTTATCAGCCGGAAGGTAATATTCAATAAAATATTCATCAAAAATAAACTCCTTTCCAAAATTATTTTTCAATCGGGTAAAATTTGTAGTAATCATACTATGATTTGGAAATGAATAATAAAATTCAGATTGAAATCCACTTTCATTATCCAATTGAGGTGTATGGATGCTTCTGTTCAACGTTCTATAAGAATGTTCTTTAACAAGAGCAGGAGGGAAGTTAAATGCACTTCCCAAATTGAAATTTTGATATTTTTTAAATTCTAAACTTGCTCCAAAACTTGAGTATGAATATGTTAAATTAAAATAATCAGCAAACACAGCATCCGCAGCTGAGTATCCAATAGGATTGTCTTTACCAATTTTTTGTGCCCATTCATTATAATAAGAAAAGTTGTAAGGTAAATTTCCACTTAGATAAAATGTCATGTAATTTACTGATGAATACTCATCGACATCACGCATATAAGCTAGTCCAAGATTTTGCTTTAAAAATGAAATATTTCCTTCAACTGCTTCAAGTAAATCCGGTCTTCTAGTAATTGGATCATTTGTTGGGGGGATAACATTAAACAAAGGTCTTCCTCGTAAAACCTTAAGACTAAAAATTTCGCCAGAATATTTGGCTGAAAACCCTCTAATGTCATTATAAAATCCTTGCCTAACGCGTTGAACTACATCTTCAAATACGCTCCCTTTTATTTCATACGTTCTTAATAATAGCCCTCTGCCAATTGTTTCGTAAAAATTCCCAATAGTTACTTTAACACAATTATCCGAATAATTAAGTTGATATTGTGATAATGATAAATACTCTTTTGAATTATCGGGAGTAATAAATTGCTCAACCATTACAAAGGAATTTATTTTATTGTAGCGGTATTTAACAAATAACTGATCAAAATGAGTTGAGAGATTTCGATTGGTATCAGTAGGGATATTGCCTAATTGATATTCCATAAGGTTATACCCCGATAATTGACTAAAAATATCAACAGCAATAAACAGGAATAAAACTAATATAAAGAAAGTTCTAAATGGCATTTTATTTCTTATCTAATATTTCTTGAATTTTTTGTTCTATATTCTTTTCATCACCCATTGCAAATCCTTCATGCGTATAAAGTCTGTTTCCAATTGCATCAAGAATAATAATAGTAGGTATGGCCGTAACACTAAATTCTGTTGCTAATTCCTGATTTGTATCAAATATTACCGGATAATTTATTCCAAGCGAATTTGAAAATGGTTTAACTTTAGCCATATTTCTGGGACTATCCATATTAACACCAATGAATTGGACACCTTTTTCTTTATATAAATCCGAAATGGTTATCAGTTTAGGAATAGAACTCACACACGGTTTGCACCACGTTGCCCAAAAATCGAGTATTGTTAATTTTTCACCTTTTAGATCTGAAGTATTAATATTTTGATTATCAATATTTTTTAAATTGAAATCGGGAAATTGTTGAGCAGAAATAATTGCATTAAATACCGATAACCATAGGATTGTTTGAGTTAGTCTCATTTTTTAACATATTATTAAACTATAAACCTAACAAGTGAGAACTTATTTAGTTTATTATTAAAGGCTTAAAAAAATGTTAAAAAATTAATGAAGAAATTGATCAAGGATTACAAATACCGAATAAATAATACTTGCAACTCCATTGGTAGTAAAAAATGCTAAATTAACTTTTGATAAATCGTTGGGTTTTATTATAAAATGTTGATAAACAAGTAATCCCAAAAAAATGAAAGAGCCGATCCAATAATACAAATTGAATTGATATTTCAATCCTATAATAATTACCATACTAGCTGCGATAAGATGTAAAAAAACGCTGAATATCAACGCTTTCTTTTTTCCAAGTAAAACTGGAATGGATTTTAAATTTTCTTCTGTATCAAATTCTTCATCCTGAAGTGCATAAATTATATCGAAACCACTTACCCAAAATAATACAATTACTGAAAATAGTAAAGGCAATAAATTAAATTCACCTGTAACTGAAAGGAAAGCTCCAATAGGAGCTAATGATAATCCTAAACCCAGAATTAAATGACATAACGAAGTGAATTTTTTTGTAACACTATACCCCAGCACAATAAACAAAGCCAGGTGTGAAAGATAAAAAGTAAGCGGATTAATAAAGTATGTGCAGGTAATAAAAAGTATAGAATTTAATATAACAAATTTTAATGCAGATTTAGGCCTTATTATTCCAGCTGGAATTTCTCGAATAGCTGTACGTGGATTTTTTATATCAATTTCCCTATCTACAAAACGGTTAAAAGCCATAGCTGCATTTCTGGCAAAAACCATACATAAAATTATAAGTCCTAATACTTTCCAGCTAAACGAATGATTGAAATACTTTACCGCAATAAAAAATCCGATTAACGCAAAAGGCATTGCAAAAATAGTATGACTGAATTTTACAAGTGATAAGTAATTTTTTATTTCTTTTTTGTTTTTACTAATCATTAGTATTTAATAAATTCAATTTTTATAATTGAAAAACCGCAGAGACACAAAGACGCAAAGCTACAAATAAAATGTGAAACTCTGCGACTTTGCGACTTTGCGGTGTAACTTAATATACTAATATTATTATTTAATCTCCAATAATTTTAATCAATGCCCTTTTTTTTCTTTTGCCATCAAGCTCATAATAAAAAATCTGTTCCCAGGGTCCAAAATCCAATCTACCTCCCGTGATGGCACAAACTACTTCCCTTCCCATTATTGTTCTTTTTAAATGAGCATCGGCATTATCTTCGTATCCATTATGGCGGTATTGATCATAAGGTTTTTCAGGTGCCAGTTTTTCAAGCCAAACTTCATAATCATGATGCAGTCCCGATTCATCATCATTAATAAAAACGCTAGCAGTTATATGCATAGCGTTTATTAAAACTAAGCCTTCTTTTATACCACTTTCATTAATACAATCCTGAACTGTTGGTGTAATATTAATTATTTCCCTCCTTGAAGATGTGTTGAACCAGAGTTCTTTCCTGAATGATTTCATAATTAAAGGTTTTTATAAAAATACTTAATATTCTTAAACCCTGAAAGGGTTAAAGC